>CAJYBL010000004.1 GCA_913064995.1 uncultured Alphaproteobacteria bacterium | reverse complement strand
CCTCTAAACGGTGAGCCGGTGGTAGCAGTCAGAAAAAAGCTCATACCTAGCAAAACAGGGTGGGATCGGAAAAAACCGCTGGTTCTTAATCTACATAGTGACAGCTGAATCATAAATTTGGCAACTAGCAATCATTGCGAAAAGATATGAATAAATCAGTTTGAAGCGCAAAAGCCCAAAATTTTTGAATAAGTATTCAACGCTGCTTCAAATTCGTGATTTGGGATATTCTTTGATCCCTGTTTCAGCCCAGGCGTTGCAATCGATGGTTCTTGCAATCACAGCAACCCATTCCAGTACGCTTTCTTTCCTTTATGTGATTTTATTCTGTATTGGTGACTTGGTGGGTATGGGGTTACTTACCATTGTTGTTTGCCAACGCGCGAGGCACTATTTTTGGCAATCTGTTTTCGGCGATAACAGCTTGTCTCTGCCTGTGGACTGGTGGCACAATTGCTTTTTCAATGTCTTGTAAAGCTGGGCGTCTATTCAACATCGTCCTTTTATTCAATCATCATCCGGAGTAGCCATATAATGTCACAATTAGAAAACACACCCGGGAAACCAGAATTTAAACAGCTATGGCCGACACAATTCATGTCGCTTAGTCTTCCCGGTCATGACACGGCAAATCCGGTTCTGGCTGATCATTTGTTGGAACAGAACATCGCTCGTGACGATATGACGGTTGATTATACGTCCGACAATCTATTCATGACCGACCATCCGGCCGTTATCTGGCTTCGACAATGTTGTGATCGCGCGGTTCTGGATTATGCGCGTCATGCCGGCATTGATTATGACCTTGAATGGATTTTACAAGGCTGGGCGAATGTGAATATGCGCGGCGATTATCACAATCTGCATAATCACCCCCATTCATGGCTGTCCGGCACCTATTATGTTTCCGTGCCCGATCAGACAGATGCCGATACATTCCGGTCAGATTTGAATCCGAGCGCCATTAGCTTTTTCGACCCGCGCCCACAGGCCAATATGAATTCAATCCGCAATGATGGACAGGTCGATGCCGAACATCGGCTTTTGCCAAATAATGGTGATTTATTTTTATGGCCAGCCTTTTTGCATCATCTGGTACATCCAAACATGGCGGAAATGCCGCGCATTTCGATATCTTTCAATGTCGTTTTAAAATGGAAAAACGATTATATCCCGCGATAAATTGGCTGAGGCAGTCATGCAAGCCCTATTCTGGCAGGTTCCAGCGATCAAGCGCTTTGCTGTCGGAATCACGCGCATCAACCCATTTTGCGCCGTCAGGCCCGTCTTCCAATTTCCAGAATGGTGCTTTGGTTTTTAAAAAATCCATAATGAAATTGGCACCATCAAACGCCGCCCCCCGATGCGCCGAAGAACAGCCAACAAAAACAATATTTTCGGTTGGCAACATCCGGCCAACACGATGAATGACCGTTACCTTGGCCAAGGGCCAGCGTGATTTTGCCTGATCAATGATCATTTCAATTTCAGATTCGGTCATGCCCGGATAATGTTCAAGCGTCATCGCGTTCAGCCCGCCACCGTTTGGCAGGTCGCGGACTGTTCCAGTAAAGGTTACAATTGCCCCAGCATCTTGCGATTTTAGCTTTTCATGCTCAAGCGCGATATCAAAATCATCTTCGGTTATTCTTACGCTCATTTTATCCCTCACCTGATGACCGGCCTAAAGGCCACGTTCATGAAATGGCAGAAAACTCAACATCAAGCCCTTGTCGACACCGGCATTTTCAAGCGGAATTTCAACGAGACCATCCGCGCCAGTTAACGATGAAATCACCCCTGCTCCTTTACGGCCATGAAGCTGTAGAACCTGCCCATCACCTTCATCAACAAGAACAACCCGTAAAAATTCGGCACGACCCGGTTTTTTACGATGCGTAAATCCAGCCGGAACGCTAATCTTTAAAGTCGGCTGGACAATGCCGCCCAAAAGACGCGTCAAAACCGGGTTGATCAATAATCGCGTGCAAACAAAAGCTGCAACCGGATTTCCGGGAAGGCAGAAAACAAGCTGTTTTTCACGCTGCCCCACTGCCATTGGTCGCCCGGGCTTCATTGCCAAACGCCAAAATGCACAGCTTGCCCCAATTTGCCTCATGGCCTGCTGGCTGTGATCTTCAATCCCGTCTGACGCACCACCTGATGAAATGACAACGTCAGCCTTTTGCAAAGCCTGCTCATACGCATCGGCAAGCGCATCCAACCGATCAGGAACGATACCGCAATCAATGACCTCAATCTGCTTGCTTTGCAGCATGGCTTTCAGCATCGGGCGATTAGCATCGAAAATTTGTGCATGCGCTGCATCGGTGCCAGCGGTCACAACCTCATCGCCAGTTGACATAACGGCAACGCGGAGGCAACGAGCAACCTCTACTTGTGCTGTTCCCGCTGCGGCAAGCTGGCCAACCAAAGCTGCGGTAATCATCTGCCCCTTGGTGATAATAGTCTCGCCTTTGGCCAAATTTTCACCTGGCGGGCGCATATTGCTTGCCTTTGATAAGTTTGTCGTAATCACCACCGTATCATCGGTACGGCTGCAATCTTCATGCATTGCAACGCAATCAGGACCAGATGGCATGACTGCGCCAGTGTAAATTTCAATGGCTTCCCCAGCGCCAATCACCCCATCAAAAGGATGTCCAGCCCGCGCTACACCAATAATTTTGAACAGTTTATGGGGAGCTGCGGCCAATTCTGCCGAATCGACACCGTAACCGTCAACGGCGGCGTTATACGTTCGGGGCAAATCAATCAAGCTGGTAATGTTTTCAGCGGCGATCCTGCCACATGCATCATCAAGTGACACGATTTCGGTCGTCGAAATCATATCAATGCTGGCAAGCAATTGGCTTCGTGCTTGATCAATGGGAATGGGAGCCGTCCGTTGGTTGGACATGGCCCTAGCTCGCCTGTTTCAACTTTGTTTGCACCAGAATAAAAGCCGCAATTCCGGCAACGTCTTCAAGGTCAAAAAACGGTAATGGACATTCCAGAATCGGCTCATCACTTGCCAAGGCAATCACCAGATCATCATTTGGATAAAGCTGTGATTTGCCAACTGATGGCCGGTGGACTTCTATTTTTTCAATGGGATAGCTTTTAAACCCTTCAACAAGAACCAGATCAGCCGGTGCCAATTGGTCAAGCAAAACGGATAGATCAGGCTCGCCTCTTTCGCCATGTTCAATGAAATGCGCCGACCGATAGGCCGATGACACCAGAACTTGCCGTGATCCTGCCTCGCGATGGCGATAGCTATCTTTTCCCGGATGATCAGCATCAAAATGATGATGCGCGTGTTTGATTGTGGCGACATCAACCCCGCTAGCGCTGATATAGGAAATGACTTTCTCAACAAGCGTGGTTTTACCTGAACCAGACCAACCCGCAAACCCGAATATGGCGCCATGTCGACCGGGACGGATAAGACGCGCCTCAGTCACCGCCTAGCCTCCGGTTACATTCATATGTCGCGCAACTGCCGCATTTGGTGCCCGCCGACTTATGACAAAGTCATGCCCTTTTGGTTTACGGCCAATGGCTTCGATAATGGCATCGCGCAACCCGTCTTCGCCATCATTACGAAGCGCTTTGGCGAGATCAGCATTATCATCCTGACCAAGACACATATAAAGCTGGCCAGTGCAAGTCACCCGAACACGGTTGCATGATTCACAAAAATTGTGTGTCAGCGGTGTGATAAAGCCAAGGCGGCGGCCGGTTTCTTCAACAGTCACATAGCGCGCTGGCCCAGGGGTTTGGAAATTATTATCGGTTAAGGTGAAACGTTTCGACAATTCGGCACGTACTTGAGACAACGGCAGATATTGATCAACGCGATTTTCGTTGCCGATATCACCCATCGGCATAACCTCAATGATGGTCATATCAAACCCTTGATCACCGGCCCATGCCACCATATTGCCAAGATCAAACTCATTGACGCCTTTTAACGCAACCGCGTTTAGCTTGATAGCAAGTCCGGCACGTTTTGCCGCCTCAAGCCCTCCAAGAACATTATCAAGATCACCCCAACGGGTAATTTCGCGAAACCGATCCGGATCAAGCGTATCGATTGAAATATTCAGTCGCTTAACCCCAGCATCAATAAGTTCATCCGCCATCTTATGCAATTGGCTGCCGTTTGTGGTGATGGTCAACTCGTCAAGATTACCTGCCTTGACCTCGCTACCAAGATTACGGATCAAATGCATGATATTGCGACGTACTAGAGGTTCACCGCCAGTTAACCGGATTTTACGTGTACCAAGAGCCATAAAATTGCGGCAAACCTGTTCCAACTCTTCCAAAGACAATAATTCGGCCTTTGGCAAAAAGGTCATATGTTCGGCCATACAATAGACGCAACGAAAATCGCAACGATCAGTAACCGATACACGGATATAATCAACCGTCCGGCCAAACGGATCGATAAGGGTTTTCGGCGGCACTAAATTATCCATAATTCAACTATAACCTTTGTTCCCAAAGCCGATCATCAATCGACTATAAATTTCCGCAACAGTCAGAGCCCAACTACTATAGAGAGAGTTGGCGAATGACGCTAGTCAGACCGGACAAGAATTTTGCCGCTAAAACTGAACACCTGCCTTTAATTGCGATGCCAAGCTTTGCTGAATGAGCGGCACTGAAATAGCAAAATTCACACCAGCATCAATATCGGCTTTTTTTGTGAAAATACCATCAATCAAACCAACCAAACGACCTTGTGGATCAACCAAAGCCCCACCAGACATCCCCGGGTTTACCGCCGCATCAGTCTGAATAAAATCTTCGATATCATTAAACCCTATATTGGAACGCCGCACCGCCGATACAATACCGCAGGTCATCCCAGTGCCAAGACCAAAGCTGTTACCAAGTGCGCAAACATGGCTTCCGATCAATGGCTCATTTTGCCGAATTGCAATGCCGGCGCCGGTCAGTTCTGTTCTTAGAATGGCAATGTCACGTCTGGTGTCAATTGCATGAATCATTGCTGTGGTGACATTTCCAGAAAAATCAATAATTTCAATTGATTGAGCAGAATTCACAACATGGGCAGCGGTGATGATAAAGGTCGATTCTTCCGCGCCATCAACGCTGAAATAAATACCGCTTCCAGCTGGTGCTGTTCCTTTTGGCGCGCCAAAACCCGGGCGGTCATATCCTGGCCAAACGGGGTTAACCACAACAACAGATTTTTGTGCCTGTGCCCAAGTTTGTTCACCATGCTCTGCCTTGGCAGCATGGCCAAACAGGCCTAGAATGATGGCCATGAGGGCAAATATAATCTGCCGTTGAAATGTCGCATCTATCAGGTGATTTACCATCGAGGTTCCCATCAAACGATCAAAGCCAAAAAATCACTTATCGTCGCGTTTCAAGACCAACAATTTTCGTACGATCCGTCTTTTTTTTGGTTCTATTGCCACCACCCTGTTGATGATTGCCCCTATACAAAATGTCGCAGCAGACCAACCATCCAACCAGCATAGCTTTGCACAATTTTGCCGCGATTTGCAGGCAAAAGATGATTTAACCGCGAATCTGGAAAAAATTGCCGAATTTGCCACCAAATTTGCTACAAAAACCCAATGGCGCTTCGATCGTCACCAGCTTGGTCAGCGCGGCCCTGTAACCCGCCTGCAATTCATCTTTAAATCCGGTCACAAAATGACGGCAAAGCTTTGGGCTGTGTTCATGTCAGGCAAGTTGCGCACATTGCGCGGCGAGATTTTGGAAGGCGAAACACCCCTCTCACTATCTGTCTTTACCCGCGATTGTATGGTGATCGAAAAGAGGCAAATCACCTATCTTGATGATGGCCGCATGCAATATGTGACAATTAAGAGACATGGCAAGCCAGCTGATAAAATATGGATCAACCCGCCACCAATGCGGCCCAAAGCCTCCTCTAAATCAAAACCGAACCAGCACCTTCGGATTGGGCATATTGATTCAGGAATCGATTATCGACGCCCCGCATTTCAGCAATACCTAATTTATGATCAGTCCGGCGTCCTTGTCGCCCGCGACATGTGGGATGGGGATAATCAGCCATTTGATGCCAGCCTTGGCCGAAGCCCCTTTTACCCCCAAAACCACGGAAGCTATGTTGTTGATATTCTGCATCAATCTGGGGTGGGCTTTCAGCTTTTGCCAGTGCGCTATCCACGCCCTGATATGGCGTTAATGGGTGATGTGGTGGATTGGTTAGCAGCACAAAATGCCAGCATTGTTATGATGCCCCTTGGCAGTCAATCGCCCGATGATTGGACGTATTTTTTCGCGGCAGCAGAACGTCATCCCGAAATTCTGTTTATTATTTCTGCCGGAAATAATGGTGTTGATCTTGGTGAATTACCCATTTATCCGGCTGTAAACGCACTGGATAATGCGATCACCGTCACCTCTACCATGCTCGATGGCAGGCTTGCCGATGGATCAAACTTTGGCAAAGCGGTTGATATTGGGTTGCCAGCTGAAAATTTGCTGACGATAGGTGTCAATGCGCATCAGCGCATGATGTCTGGAAGCAGCTTTGCTGTACCGAAGCTAACCGCATATGCGATTTGTATTTCAAATGCAGCTAGGCCAAACCGCCTGACGGGGAAAGCGCTAGCAAAAGCAGTCAAAACTAGCCTCCTTCCCGCTGCATCGGGAGCAGGCTATGGACTGTTTCTATCAGACAGCAAGCTTGATACAACCTGCAAACCATATCGTCAGGACACCAAGACCAAGGTCAAAGACTAAGAGCCGTTGCTTGTCAGCCTTACATTGTCGCTTGAATAAACTGATGCTGTATCCATACCAGTGCTGACCAGCACATTATAGGCAACAAAGGCGATAATGATTGCAACAGCGCTACTGATTAAAAACATTTTCATGTTAACTTCTCCACTACTTGGCCATTGTCACTGCGACATAACGCCAAGATGATTATCTATTTTTGCGTTGCAGATTGCAAGAACGACACAAGATCTTCACGATCTTTTGCGTTTTTCATCCGCTGGATTGGCATTTTTGTACCGGGCGTGACCTTGTCAGGCCCTTCTTCAAATAGCTGATTAATGGTTGCTGCGCTCCAAACAATATCAGATGTCTGCAATGCTTTCGAATAGGGATAGCCTTCAAGCCCACCAGCCTGCCGACCAAAAACACCAAACAGACTTGGCCCGGCGCGGCGCTTGCCATCTGCTTTTAAAGTATGGCAAACGCTGCATTTGCGGGCAAATTGACGTTCACCGTTGCTAATTTCCTGTTTTGGGTGAAACCGGCGCGCTGGGCCAGGCCTCTCCAAAAATTCGGGGGGAAACTCAAAAATTGGCCAGCGCGTGATAAAATCATCAAGACCCGCAACCATCAGCGATTGCGCATCGGGCATGACAAGTAAACTCCAAATCGGGCCATTGGCCGCATGGAAATCACGAATGATCGACCAGTCTTTGGTATCGGTAAGAAGTACCCGCCCCTTGGCATTGCCAAACCCCAAAAACCCTTCACCAGCATGATAGAAAATTGATAGAACCGGCACACGTTCATCGCCAACGCGCAACAATTCGGTTTGATCTGACATACGCGAAACGCTCATCACACCATCAGATGATCCAAATGCAACAATGTCACGCACTTCATCGACGACGAAAACGGAAACGCCCCAGCCGTTTTTCACGACACTGCGAAGATATTCGTCATTTGCCAAACGCCAATAGCGGATTTGGCCATCATATCCAGCACTGTAAAGAAACTGGCTATCATCGGAAAATTGAACCGCATTTACCGGCCCTTCATGCCCGGTGATAAAACGGACGCCGGCTTCAGCCTTTTCCGGCCCCGCATCCAATGGCCAGATTCCGATTGATCCGTCCCAACTGGCCGAGGCAAGCATGCTGTTATCAGCAGAAAAAGCCAAATGAACAATTTTACCTCTATGGCCACGAAGAATAATCGGCTCAGCCGATTCATCGGGTAATTGTTCGGCTTTCCAGACAAGAACAAGACCATCATCACCGCCGGTGGCAAGCAATTTCCCATCAGGTGAAAACTGCGCTGTATTCAGCGCCGCTTCATGCCCGATTAATGTTGATTTTTCGGCAATTTCATCGGCTGACCATAACACTGCCGAATAGTCAAAGCTGGCTGTGACAAAATGCTTTCCATCAGGCGAAAGTGCCAAATCACGAACCGGCCCACCATGCGCAGTGTAACGGTCAAAGGCAGATGCAGAGATTGGCACTAAACCAATCAAACTTAGACATAGGAACAGCCAGCCCAAAGATGAGCTGGCTGTTTTAAAGATAGAATAGCAAGATGACATTGATCACCTAAGCGTCGCTAGACATCAATTATTCAGCAGGCTTTGGGTTGGCTTTTTGGTCCTCTTCTTCAACCCAAAGATTGTGGTGTTCTTTTGCCCAGTTGCGATCAACCATACCTGAATTCATCGCATCAAGAGCGCCTTCCATACCAACTGAACCGATATAAATATGCGCAACAATCATGGTCATAAGGCCAAGCGAGACCACACCATGCCAAAGCTGATTCATCTGCTGTTCTTGAAGCGGAGTAAAATCGGTTGGTAGGCTAAAGCCAATGCTGTTCAACAGGGCGAATGTTTCCGCAAACATATGTGTTTGGAACGGGAACATCAACGCAATGCCTGACATGCTGACCGAGAGGCCACCAATCATCACTGCCCAGAAAATGATCTTCTGGCCGGCGTTGAATTTACGCGCTGGTGGGTGAGCACCCTTGACAAAAATACCGCCGCCCATTGCAAGCCACTTCAGGTCAAGCTTGTTTGGAATATTATGGCGAACCCACAAAACAAAAGACAGACCAAGACCAAGCATGAAGGCGAAGGCCAGATAATTATGCGCATATTTGCCAAATGTGGTGATGGTTGCAAAGGCGTCTTTGCCAATAACCGGCAACAGAACATAGCGACCGTAAAGCAAATTCAAACCGGTAATTCCCAATACCACAAAAGAACCAGCCATCAGCCAATGGGCAAACCTGTCAATCGTGCCAAAGCGCATAATCCGGTCTTCGGATGGGCCAGCGTCGATTCGGATACGGCCACGAACCACATAGAAAATAACCAGCAAGCCAATGATCCCGGCTAGGCCATAAGCACCATAAACCGATAATGGACCATTGCGAAACGCACGCCAATTATCGCCTTCAGACTGGATCATGACAGCCGATAATTCGTCTTTCATCTGTGTTGACCCGGCATTGCCAGTCCGCACAAAGCGCCAAAGATCTGTATCTGACTTGATACCAAGTGCCGTACCAGGCACCTCACCATTTGTTTGCGCCATTGCTGGCGTAACAGTTCCGGTGGCGCCGATAAACAACGTCGCGAGAATGGCCAAAACACCTAAATATTTGCGTAACATAGTCCCCGGTCTCCCTAGCTTTAAATCGCGCATTTAATACACGCGTTGAGCATTTGAACGATTGATCAGCGTACGCAGCTGGTCTTCAGACAATTGCTGATCCGTTTTACCTAGATAGGTTCCCTTTTGGTAGCTGAGAACCCGGTTCTGTTCTTCTTCAGCACACGCCGACAACCCGGCCACAACCGCAGTCAGCGCGAAGAGAACTAAAAATTTACGAGTGATTGCAATCATTTGCCCCTCACAAACCCCAGAAGCGGATCGCACATAGCTGCCCGGCATCTTGGGCGGAATTAATAAGAAAAAGGGGTGGATCCCCAACAAGGGGGATCCACCTTTTTTATGATCGCTGATTAGCCCTTGATAGAATAGGCAGTACCCCATCCCCAAGCGCCAGATCCAAATCCACGGGCAACAATACGCTCACGGAAGATGTTAGCGACTTGGTCTCCATCACCTGCAAGCAAAGCCTTGGTTGAACACATTTCTGCACAAATTGGCAGCTTGCCTTCAGCCAGACGGTTACGTCCGTATTTCTGGAACTCCAGACTGCTCATATCTTCTTCTGGACCACCTGCGCAGAATGTACATTTGTCCATTTTGCCACGTGAACCATAGTTACCAGCCTGAGGATATTGCGGTGCCCCGAAAGGACATGCATAGAAGCAATAACCACAGCCAATGCAAAGATCCTTTGAATGCAAAACCACACCTTGTTCGGTCTGATAGAAACAATCGACAGGACAAACGGCCGTGCAGGGCGCGTCTGAGCAATGCATACATGCAACAGAGATTGAGCGTTCGCCAGGCTTACCGTCTTGGATGGTAACCACCCGACGACGATTTACACCCCACGGCACCTCATGCTCGTTTTTACATGCAGTAACACAGGCGTTACATTCGATACAGCGTTCTGCATCACATAGAAATTTCATTCTTGCCATGTGTACCTCCCTTATACGCGTTCAATTGTGCAGAGCGAACATTTCGATTCCTGCATCAATGTCACTGAGTCGTAACCATAAGTGAACGCTGTGTTGGCTGATTCACCAAGTACATAAGGATCTGCACCCTCAGGATACTTGGAACGAAGATCTTTACCCTCAAGATGTCCACCAAAGTGGAATGGCAAGAAGGCAACACCCTTAGCAACACGCTCAGTAACCTGAGCCATCACCTTGATCTGTGCACCTTCAGGTGTCTTAACCCAAACCATATCACCGTTACGGATATTCTTTCCGTTGGCATCGAATGGGTTCATCTCGACAAACATGTCCTGCTGCAATTCTGCAAGCCATGGATTTGAACGGGTTTCATCACCACCACCTTCATATTCGACAAGACGACCAGAGGTCAAAATCATCGGATAAGCAGCCGTATGGTCTACATCCTGGATCGACTTATACAAAGTCGGCAAACGATATAGCTTACGGTCTGACTAGGTTGGATAATCGGCAACAAGATCACGACGTGATGTGTACAATGGCTCACGATGTAGCGGAATTGGATCTGGGAATGTCCAGACCTTCACCCGTGCTTTCGCGTTACCAAATGGTGCACAACCATGCTTAATCGCAACTCGCTGGATACCACCGGAAAGGTCAACCTTCCAATTGGTCTTATCACCAGCGACTTTTTCGATGGCCGCACGCTCGCCTGCGGTAAGATCACCGTCCCAGCCAAGCTTTTTCAGCATACCCATAGTAAATTCTGGGTAACCGTCCTTGATTTCAGACCCGACAGGATAAGAACCTTCAGCCAACAGATTGTTGCCCTCATGCTCTACACCGAAACGGGCGCGGAAACAAAGACCACCTTCAGCTACAGGCTTTGATGTGTCGTACAACAAAGGTGTGCCTGGATGGCCCATCTCTGCAGTACCCCAGCAAGGCCAAGGCAGACCGTAATATTCACCGTCAAGCTCACCACCGTTAGCTTGCAGTGTTGTTCTGTCGAACACATGCTGATTTGCCATATGGGCTTTGATCCGCTCTGGCGACTGGCCAGTGTAACCAATTGTCCACATACCACCGTTAAATTCACGGGTCACATCTTCAACATATGGCTCGTCATCGGTGACTTTGATCTTGCGGAACATACGATCAGCAAAACCAAACTTCTTGGCAAACTTGTAGATGATGGTGTGATCAGGCAACGAGTCAAATGATGGCTCGATGATCTTTTCACGCCACTGAAGCGAACGATTTGAAGCAGTTACAGAACCATAGGTTTCGAACTGTGTCGTTGCTGGCAGCAGGTACACACCGTCGGTACGATCAGACAAGACAGCAGAAACAGTCGGATATGGATCGATCACGACCATTAGGTCGAGCTTTTCCATTGCCGTCTTCATTTCTTTCATACGCGTCTGTGAGTTTGGAGCATGACCCCAGAACACCATGGCACGAAGATTGTCAGGCTGGTCCATATTGTCCTTGTCCTCAAGAACACCGTCAATCCAGCGCGAAACCGGAATGCCTTTCATGTTCATCAGGCTCTTTGACTTGCCGTCTTTACCTTTGAGTGAGTCAAAGCGGCCCTTCAGCCAATCGATATCTTCACCCCAGACACGTGCCCAATGCTTCCACGCGCCAGCTGACAGACCATAATAGCCCGGCAGTGAGTGTGAAAGAACACAGAAGTCTGTTGCGCCCTGCACGTTACAGTGACCACGGAAAATGTTAGCACCGCCACCGGCAGTACCCATATTTCCGAGTGCAAGCTGGAATGCACAATATGCGCGGGTGTTGTTGTTACCGTTTGTGTGCTGTGTGCCCCCCATGCACCATACAAAGGTACCCGGACGGTTGTTTGCCATGATTTTGGCAACACGCTTTAGCTGCGAACCTGGAACACCAGTTACACGCTCGGTTTCAGCTGGATCCCATTTTTTGACCTCGGCCATAACGTCTTCCATGCCGTAAACCCGCTGGCGGATAAATTCTTTATCCTCCCACTTGTTGTCAAAAATGTGCCACATGATGCCCCAAATGAGCGCAACATCTGAACCTGGGCGGAAACGAACATACTCATCGGCATGAGCTGCTGTACGGGTAAAGCGTGGATCACAAACAATCACAGGTGCGTTATTTTGCTCTTTTGCTTTCAGAACATGCATCAGTGAAACAGGGTGTGCTTCAGCAGGGTTACCACCAATAATGAAAATTGCCTTTGAATTGTGCATATCATTATACGAGTTGGTCATCGCACCATAGCCCCAAGTGTTAGCAACACCGGCAACTGTAGTTGAGTGACAAATACGGGCCTGATGGTCACCGTTGTTTGTGCCCCAATAAGCATAGAACTTGCGGAACAAATAGGCCTGCTCATTGCTATGCTTTGCAGATCCGAGCCAGTAAACTGAGTCGGGGCCAGATTTTTTACGAATATCCAGCATCTGGTCGCCAATCTCATTGATGGCATCGTCCCAGCTCATGCGTACCCATTTTCCACCAGTCAGCTTCATTGGGTATTTCAGGCGCCGCTCACCGCTCGCGGTTTCCCGCACGGAAGCACCTTTGGCACAATGCGCACCAAGATTGATTGGGCTATCCCAACCAGGCTCTTGCCCAGTCCAAACGCCATTTTGCACTTCAGCAACGACGGTACAACCGACCGAACAATGCGTACAAACTGACTTTCTAATTTCAACTGATGCTGCTGAGCCAACAGCTTGAGCTGGCGTCACATTTGACCCAACCAATGCTGCGGCAGTCGCTAAACCTCCAATAGCAAGACCTGAGCCACGCAAAAAAGCGCGGCGGTCAACAACCGTTTCGGCTGCCTTGCCAATGAAAGATGATGACAGGGGGCCATTCGCAACCCCGGACGTCTTCTTTCTAAGCATGTTATCCTCCTAAAAAAACAAGAAAAGCTAATTAAAACCGTGCTGAAGCGTAGAACGCTTTAACATGTTCCGTCTCGCGGTAGCCAGAACCTGCCACCACTTCTACTTCGCCTGCTGATGCTGATTTACCTGCAACCGCTGTCACACCGACAGCCGCAACAGATACTGCAGAACCCTTGAGGAAGTCACGACGACCTGCAACTGCATCTTTTTTGTTTGTATCTTCCATTTTTCCCTCCAAAAATGTGCCACACCTCATGTGTGACTCTATAAAACAGGAGCCTTACGCTACCCTGTTCCATCCATACTGAAAGCTTGGCTTTCAATCTCTAAAAAGGCCCGGCCAATCGTACCCACCGGCGCAAAAAACACAACGGTTTTTGCAGCCTCGATGTCGCGCATCAGCAAATCAGCCCATGGTTCTATGTGTTTACGGAAAAACGTTGCTTGCTCGGCAACTGAAAAGCGCCGCCCAAAACGACCCCGAATCAGCCCTGACATCATGTCAAACAGGCTGGCGATATGATCTTCCGGTTCTTTCACCCCTTCAGCGCGCCGAATGCCAATGGCACTCATGTCAGACCGCAAATTTGCCAACGGCTTATCATTCAAAAACCCAGTCAGATAATAAGATGCAAATGGCAGGATTTCACCGCGACCAACACCAATAAACAACGAAACATATTCGTTACGAATCAATCCGTTATCAAGTGTTTTCGCGAGATGAGACAGGGTAAGACAGGCGCTGCCGATTGGCGTTTTATCGCCTTCCAAAAGCGCGACCTGCGCGATCAATTCATCACTGGGCTCTGTCCGCAGCAAAGAGGCAATAAAGTCGTACATGTCCGCACGAAGACTGTCTTCTTCGGCGATTTCAATTTGCACAACGTCTACGTTTGTCATTCAAAAACCCTAATTGTGTATACAAGAACTTTAGCACAGCAATTCCACGCCCGCAATCCGCCAGTGCCAATTTAGAAAGATTTTTTTCCGATTTTGGAATTAATCGTCAAACAGGCGCTAACCAAACCCAGCCATGGGTTATCGCAAATCTATTTTTTACGAAAATCCATCCTTGCCGGACGCCAAACAGGCGGCTGATTTAACTCAGTTTTTTCTTCGCGATTAGCGGCAGCCTGCGTTTGGGCTTGATCACCAGCGGGTTGTTGAAGCGCCGTCATATCAGCGGTACTTTTTTCTAACGAAGCTGGCGCGGTACTGGCAGATTCGGCTTGATTCACGCCGAATTCATCCAAAACCATCTGATTTTCAGCCAGAATTTTGGACAATTCATCCTGTATTACGGCCGTTTCAGCATCATTTTGACGCGTCAAACCTATATCAGCGCCACTGGTTTCGTCGATTTCGCGCACCTTTGCCTGATCAGACTGGTCGGCCAAGCCATCAGCACGCTCTTTTTCGTCCTGCTGACCGTCTTTTTCGCCTTCATTAGCTTCGGCATCACCCTCTTCGGCATCACCCGCTTCGGCCTCAGCATCATCCTCCATGGCTTCCGATTCTTCAGGCTCAACAACCTCTTTTGCATAGCCCTTGCCAACGGTATAAGCGGTTTTCATACCTTCAACGACGGTAGCCGCATCGGTATAATCCTCGCCATATTCAACCATATCATCAACAACGCCAAAAAGCGGATTCAGCCGCCATAGCCGCCGCAGCGCCATTTGCCGAACGCGTCCGGGCAAACCCTTGCCATTCAAAAACTGTTCAAGCCCGCTTTCTTCGGTTACTGCCTCAGGATCAGGAAGGTCATATTTTTTCAGAAGCTCAGCATCGGTTAATGCGGCGTCTTCTTCATCTTCAATGACAGCATCTTCGGCGATTTCGGGCGCTGGCACCTCATCAGGCACATCTTCGCCTTTGGCGATCTGGTTTTTGCGCGCTGACCAGCGCGACAAAAACCCGCCCTCACCCTCTTTGGATTCCTCCTTGGCCTCAACATCATATTTCATGCGGCGCGCCATTACGTTAGACCCCAAACTCTGATTTCAAAAAAATATAACTGCTTTGGTAATCGCACCCTAGCATAGATCTAGTGATACTTATCACGCTTCTTACGATCGGAAGGCACCTGAAACATATCGCCATTGCGGCGCAAGCGTGGATCGGCTCCACCAAGCTGGTCACGATCGACGCGCACCTTGTCACGTTTGCGCTTTATAAACGGTTCTGGCTTGAAATGAATTTCAACGAACTCTCTAACAAATTCGGCAATCGGACCTTGCAGCGGTAGTTTTTCAACCTGATCTTCGCCGCAATCTTCATAATCTTGGATATTATAAGGTGACAGGCTGATTTCAGCGAGATGAATGTCAATCTCATCATCAACTGAGTAATCTTCATCTTCATTATGCCGCAAAACAGCATAGATGGCTGGTTCAGACGATGCTAAATTTTCGGCATAGGCCTCGGCTTCGGCGCGATGCAGATCGAGCGATGCTTCGGCAGTAAAAAGCGCGTCACCAGCAGCATCTCCCGACGGCTGACGTAAGCGCTGAAACTGAACATCATTACTTGGTGGCAGCCCACCACCGGCGCTAAGCTCAAGCGGCACCAGATCATGGATCACCCAGCGGTGCGATTGCCATTTATTATCAATCGACTGTCGTTCGATAATCAAACGAACCGCATAAAGAACATGCCGGCTATCTGGTGAAACTACATTCGTCAAGGTTAGAAACTCCTATCATAGTCCACGACTATCCATCAAACTGTTCATGTTTTGCAAGGTATATCGCGAAACGTACTTGTCTTTAGCGCCATGTAGGCTAGTTTAGCGGACCAACTTGGACTCAAACAACCCTGACCACAACGCGAACAAAAGGTTTTTTCGATGAATTTATCAGACGCCAAGGTCATGATTTGCAATTGCGATGGCACGATGACGCTCGATGGCACCAAACTGGCAAAAGCCTGCGGTGCCGAGGGTGGCTGCAAGATCGCGACCTCGCTTTGTCGGAAAGAAACAGGCGACCTCGCCGCAGCCATGCGCGACGCGCACGACGCAAATCAATCTTTGCTGATTGCCTGTACACAAGAAACATCAGTGTTTGACGCTATTGCCGAAGAGTTTGAGTGCCCCTCGCCTGCAACCGTCAATATTCGTGAGCGCGCTGGCTGGTCAGACGAGTCTGCTAGCAGCACAGCCAAAATTGCTGCCTTGATCAAACAGGCCGGCGATCGTCAAACGCCATCACGGAGCCTTGCGCTAAATTCTGATGGCCGCTGTCTGATTTATGCCGATATGGGCCGTCCAAACGGCGGCGCCGATGCTGCGATTGCGCTTGGCCAAAAATTAAATGGTCAATTAGGCGTTACCGTCATGATTGCAAACCCGACTGATGATTTGTTTCCGACAAAGGACTGCGGCATCCTCACAACGGGCAAAATCAAAAGCGCGAAGGGCCATTTCACGCATTTTGATTTGGTCATTGACCAATTTGGTGCGGCATTACCATCAAGCCGCGACTCGCTTCAATTTGAAAAACGGGCAAATGATGTTGAAACAAGCTGCGATATTCTGATCGACCTCACCGGTGACACGCCACTTTTCACTGGCTGGGAAAAACGCGACGGATATTTCCGCGCCGGTGGTGATGATATCAACGCGCTTGCCGCCATCGAGAGCGAAGCCGCGCAAATGATTGGCGGCTTTGAAAAGCCAATCTATGTGAATTTTGATGAAAATCTATGCGCCCATTCACGCAATAAGATTGATGGCTGTTCACGTTGTCTTGATGTCTGCCCAGCCGGTGCGATTCAAAGCCTTGGAGATCATGTTTCGATTGATCTGGCTATTTGCGGCGGCTGTGGGCTTTGCGGCGCCGTTTGCCCATCAGGTGCGGCACAAACCGCCTATCCACCTGCAGATGGGCTTTTAACAATCATTGCCAACCTTCATGATTATTATCAGACAGCTGGCGGTAAAGCCCCAAGCCTGTTGCTTCATGATGATTCCTATGGCGCTGAAATGATTGAAACCATCGCCCGTTTTGGTCGCGGTTTACCAGCCAGCCTACTGCCTGTTTCGATGCATGCAATGGGCCGCGCTGGACATGATATTATGGTTGCGGCAATTGCGCTTGGCTATCAGCAGGTCTTCGTGCTGCTGAACCCGGCCAAAGATGTTGAAAATGTCCCGCTTGTCGATCAGATGACGCTGGCAAGGTCAATGCTTGCAGGTGTAAAGGCTGATGCCGATAACCGTATTATTCTTGTTGATGCTGCCGATCCCGACGCGGTTGCAGAAATCTTTTATAACAGCCCGTGTAAAAACAGCGCAAAACCAGCACCATTCAGCCCTATTGGCGCGCCGCGTTCGATGACACGGCTTGCCATGCGCGGCCTTGCCAATGCAAATGGCACGGCTGGAACCGTGATTGATTTGCCTGCCGGTGCGCCTTATGGCCGTGTTGAGATTGATACAGACAATTGTACAATCTGCCTGTCTTGCGTCAGCGCCTGTCCAGCCGGTGCGCTGCAAGATAATCCTGATGCACCACAATTGCTGTTCCGTGAAGATGCCTGTTTGCAATGCGGTATTTGCGTTGCAACCTGCCCTGAAAAAGTGATCGCGCTTGTGCCGCAATTCAATCTTGCCGACAGTGCGATGGCAACCGAACTGATTATCGAAGATACACCATTTGAATGCACATCTTGCGGCAAACCATTTGGCAGTTCAAAATCAATCGAACGGGTGATCAGCAAGCTTGCCGATCACAGCATGTTTCAAGACAGCGCAAAAACCGACATTTTGAAAATGTGTGAGGATTGCCGTGTTGAGGCCATGTTCGAGCAAAAAGATAAAATGATGGAAATGCGCGAGCGGCCAAAACCCCGCACGACTGACGATTACCTGAATTAATCAGGCCTTTGAATCTGGGGCAGGTTTCACCCAAAATATGCCGTATATCAGCCTTAAATATATTCAAATATTAAATTAAGATGGATCACTAACTGGCAAATTTACAAGCAAATTCTGTGGTTTCATTCTTGCGACTCCTGCCGCATCCATTGCCAGCCCAAGATAAACCGGTTTACCCGCCATTTCAGCGACAAACCCGTTATCGGTTTCCAATTTGAAAAGGCATAGGATGCGCCGCAATCGAGGCTCATCAACCTCGTCACCACGATACAGATCATTAAGAATTTTGGTGGCTTCAGCATCAAGGCCAATATGCCATGACCAGGCTTCATCTTCGATTTTAACCATTGGCGAAACGCGAACCGCAAGCGGCAGAAAATGCGCAATCCATTTTTCCAAAACCCGCGCTAAACCATCAAGCGCTGGCTGGGTGTAGGCGATATCAATTGATGTGTTAAACAGGTCGGATCGTTCCCAATATTCATCGGCTGTTTCAGTGGCGAGAATATCAATTTGTACCTCATCATTTGCGCTTGTTGGCTCCAGCGCCTTTTGCATCCCTGATTGCAGCTGCACAGTTGCATGATCCGCAACCATGATACGCCCATCATCAAGCGTTACCACCTGATTGCGGAATAGAATTTCGGCTGCTCGCAATTGCAAGGGATCAGTTTCGCCATCCAGGATATTGCGAAGAATAATCTGCGCTAACTGCTCAAAAAACAGCGGCGGGATATTTGGCTGGGCATTGCGTGCCATTGCCATATAGGCCGACTCCAAAGTCGGATAATCCGCCAGAAAATTACGGAATCGCAAAACCGCCTGATAATTATGAACAACATCTTTATCAGCAATTTCAAACAGATCCGTTGGCACTACCACAGCAAAAGGATCATCAAGCAATTTCTTATGAAGCGCAATTTCGGCATCACAAGACCCCTCTTCAGGGGCGACTTCTTCACGCATGAAGTAGGCGCGTATGAAATCGGCACTTGGTACCATATGCCCATGATCGTCACGTTGTGTTAAATGCCATCCAGAGGTAAGCCAAAAATCATTGCTCATTACGTTATCAAACTCCATGAAGGCCCGATCACAGTGCCTACTATCCCTGACCATGCGCATGATGTTCAGCACTATCTGCTGCTAAGTCGTCATCATCATCGACCATTGTCCAGATTTTCTGTTCAGCGCAGGAGTCAGGCTTGGCAAGGCTGCGAAAAGACTCGCGAATGCCATCATCACTAAGGCTGCGCTGAATCGCAAGCAAAGTGCCAGTTTTATGTTCGGCGCATAAATCTGCCATGAATTTGATTTCTTCAGTCACCGCGGCCATCGCTGTTGCTTCATCAGGGGCGCCAAACTCATTCATAAAAATCGAACAAAGCCGGTTTTCAATCTTACCAAGATCATCCGGCTTTACCGTGACAATGCTAACCAAGGTTGAGAAGCCCATTGAGTCAAGCCCCAGAAAACCATTACTAAACGCTTGTTTTACTTTGCCTTTAATATCCGCCTCGCCAATACCGGTAAAGCAGAAAGTGCCAACCAGCGCCCATTCGCCTTCATCGGCTGCCAGTGGAAACACATTAAGATCAGACGGATCAAACCGGATGGTTTTTGCGAGTTTCATAGCTATTTTAACAATTCCCTATCCACAACAGACCAGCCCCTTATGGCAGAACCGGCGTGCCACAAACAGCTTCGAGTTCATGCGGCATGACCGATGATGCTTTTCCATCAAGCTTGACCAATGCGCCGCCATGTTCATCAAGGCCAAGCCATTCAGCCTGCTCGCCGCCAGCAAAATCAATTGGCGCGGATGCCTCTAGCCGCTGCATCCAACTATCATAAAGCGGGCGGAACCCGTCATCTTGCCAACGGTTCACCCAAGCCAAAAAATGTCGGCAGCTTGATTCGACCAAGCGGGTGCGCGAAATAAACCCGCCCCCTTCTTCGGCCATCGAGGTTTGTTCCGCCCCAGCGGTTTGTGACCATTCAGCCTGATCCTGTTCTTCGGCTGTCAAACGCACATCGGCGCTGACAATCATCCATTCAGGCACGTCATCAGCGCCAGCTGTCGGATCAATCACCAGACGCACCATGCCGGCACGCCCACGATTTAGCATTACATAGCCTGGCAATTGATAAGTGACAGCGATTTCAGGCGGCGCCAGCGCCCCGATCGAATCACCAAGCCCAATCATCATCGCAAAAAGCATCTGCCCTGCTTGACGAACCGCCACATCTGGTTCGAGCCTGACGGCAATCTGCATCCGATCGACTCTTTCAGCGTAGAAAACGGTGCCAACGTCGGTATTTGCGGCAACCGCAACGGCCTTGGCCAGCACATCCTGACCGGCAGGCACCTCAACAGCCCGCAGCAAAGGCGGCAATTGTGGCACGGTTGTCTGATCAGCCGGATCATCTTCGTAATATAACGTCATGCGCTTTCCCCATTGCGAAGGTCGGCGACCTCCATCAAACGTTTGGCAATTGTGCGAAAGGTCTTCGCCTGTTCAGACTGTGGCTCGGCAACAACAATGGGGGTTCCTGAATCTGATCCAACCCGCACCGCCATTGACAAAGGAATTTCCCCAAGCAGTTCAATACCACGTTTTTTTGACTCACGCGCAGCGCCACCATCACCAAAAATATGGTCTTTACGGCCACAATCCGGACAACTCCAATGCGACATATTCTGCACCATCCCCAGCACTGGCACGTTCGCTTTTTCAAACATTGTCAATGCTTTAACAACATCTAGTAGAGCAATGTCCTGCGGCGTTGACACAATCACCGCCCCTGCCAGATTTACCTGTTGCGCCAGTGATATCTGAATATCACCAGTTCCGGGTGGCAAATCAATAATGATCACATCAAGCACGCCCCATGCAACCGAGTCCAGCATTTGCGTCAGCGCCGATTGCACCATAGGTCCACGCCAGATCATCGCCGTATCATCTGGCACCAGCAATCCCATCGACATCAAATGCACGCCATAGCTTTCCAGTGGCTTTACCATGTCACCACCCGCTGACGCTGGACGACCACTCACGCCAAGCATACGAGGCTGTGACGGGCCATAAACATCGGCGTCAAGCAAACCAACTCGCAACCCCTCAAGGCGCAGTGCAATGGCCAAATTTACCGCTGTTGTCGATTTACCAACCCCGCCCTTGCCCGATGCCACCGCAACAAAGCGGCGCACCTTGCTTTCAAGAATTTTTTCGGTCACCGGCCCTTCATCTTCAGGCAGGGCACTCATGCCCTCCTGATCGCCAGCATGCGCGGTAACCATCACGGTTGCGCTAGTCACGCCCTCGATCGCCAGCGCCGCCTTTTCTGCGGCACGGCGCACTGGTTCCATCGCTGGCCCTCGATGCGCAGGCACCTGAAGAGCAAAACTGATATTGCTGTCCTTGATTTGCAATCCGGTTACCATGCCAAGCGCAACAATATCACGTCCCTGCGATGGGTCTTGAACATTAGCCAATGCCGCCAGAACCAAGTCTTGGGTCAAAGCGGTCATTTATTCAGGTGCCACCAGATTTGCCGTGACGTCATGTGTGAATTGCAGGTCAGCAATCTCAACACGCGCTGTTACCTCCAATTCTGCGCCAGCTGCAATTTTTCCATCAGCCACTGCTTTGGCAAGCGCGTCAGCCAACTCCTGATGCGCGGTCACACCTAGCTGCTTTAAAAATTTCCGCATTGTAATTTCACTGGCGGTCATGTCTTCGCGTTGTTCTTTGCTCATCGTCATTCCTATCACAACAGGCCTTTTAACTCAGGCCTTTGAATTTTGGGGCTTAACCCGTTAAAACGCTGTCCACTATTCGGGTGTTTTCAGGGTTTTAACAAATTCTAATATGTCATCAACATCCTCAAGGTTTAGAATAATTTCTTTGCTAAAGGCTGGCAGGGCATCACTTCTTGGCTCGCTTACACCTTCAATCCGCACAAGCGATGGGTGCGGCGGCAAAATATAAAAAATTTCAAACCGATACGCCCAATCATCAAGCCATTTCATAGCCGAAAAGGACGGGGTGGAACCAATACCGCCATAAGGGTTGATCCCCGGCACAACATGGCATCGCGTGCAATGCTCGCGCACCACTTTCAGCCCCCGCTCAACAGCGGTATCGGCTTTGGCTGGCACACCCATAAAGGCGCCACCAAACAAAGCTGCGGCAATGATAGACTGACCAAACAAACGCAAAATAAATAAACCCTTTTCTAAACCGTTGGGTCGGCCATATGTTCGCGCAACATATCGGTATATTGCGCCACCATGTGCTGAACAAAATCTTCCTGTTCCTCGATATTAAGAACATTTTTGCCAACATGCGCGGCATAGCGCGCCGCAGCATACAGCATTACCATTTGTAACTCGGTTGATTCGATCTTTTTGTTTCGCTGATTTGCAAGTGAGATAAACTGGTCGGCAACGCGTAAAAAGGACTGGCTGTCCAAAATGCCCTCACGATGCGTCTCCGGATCAAACTCATCAGGCCGTTGATGCCATGGTGGAAATTTCATTATCGTCAGAATCCTAAATTTAATGATAATTCTGCTACTCTAGCAGCTTTTTCTGCGCATATGAACCCGTTGCCAACGCTGTTTTCCAAACGGCATCGACTAATCATCATTATGATCAACCTGAACGGCTCTCATCCATGACAAAATATCGGCTGATTGATCGTCAACAATGGCAACATGCGCCCGATAGCGGTGAATCAAATCTTTGCCGAGCTGGGTTAATTTAGCCCCGCCCTTACTCGACCCACCGCGCTCGGTCACAAACAGAGGGTCACGAAACCCGCTCTGCATCGAATCAAGCAAGAACCATGCACGGCGATAGCTCATTCCCATCTGGCGCGCAGCCGCGCTAATCGAGCCAGCCTCGTCAAGCAAGGCGAGTAAATTGATTTTGCCAAGGCCAATGGTCTCATCAGCAATAAATAATTTTGTACGCACCCCCGGTTCTTGGGCTGCATGCTTTGCCTTTTTCGCTGCGGTCAAAAACGACCTCCTTCGCCAACAAATCCAGTCCGACTTAACCTTACCTATTATCCACATGCGAGGCGACATGAAAAACAAAACATCAGGTTTGCAACGCTTCTCAATATTCAATAGAAGATAAGAATGATCTGGCTTGGTTTCAGCTTTTTTTCAAGTTTGCGCCACCTATCGTGTTTCACGCGATTGGTGATGGCAGCTTATATCGTGCTTTTTACTGGCTTTTTTGCCATTGCTGGCCATGCAGCCGCACCGGTGATCATTGTTCAATCCGCAACCTCAATCCAGAATTCGGGTCTGTACGACCATCTATTGCCGTTATTCAAGGCTGAGAGCGATATTAATGTGCGGATTGTTGCTGTTGGCACGGGTCAGGCGCTTCGCAATGCCAAAAAATGTGATGCCGAGCTGGTCATTGTCCATTCAAAAATTGATGAGGAAGAATTTGTGATCGACGGCTTTGGCAGTCAGCGCCATGATTTGATGTATAACGACTTCATTCTGGTTGGCCCAAAAAATGATCCGGCAAAAATCGGAACCGCCAAAACAACGACCGAAGCTTTTCAGAAAATTGCTGCGGCCAAAGCCAGATTCGCTTCACGAAGTGATGATAGCGGCACGCATAAAGCGGAACGCCGATTTTGGTTGGCCGCGGGCGAAACACCAAAAGATGCCAGTGGCAAATGGTATCTTGAAACCGGCCTTGGTATGGGGTCAACGCTTAATTTTGCGGTTCAGGCCAATGCGTATGCCCTTGCCGATCGTGCAACATGGCTGACGTTCAAAAACAAAACCACGCATATGCCGCTGTTTCAGGGGGATCCGGCATTATTTAACCAATATGGCGTTGTTTTGGTTAGCCAAACCCATTGCCCGACAATAAAGGCTGCCGAATCCCGTATTTTTGTCGATTGGCTGTTATCACCCAAGGGGCAAACCGCAATTGCCACCTTCCAGCATGAAAACAGACCTTTGTTTTTTCCAAATGCAGCCCCTTAAACCGCTTACCGATGGGTGCATCACCTGTGACAAATCAGCCGATGCATCTGATTTTTCCTCGTAAATGGCAGCATTAGTTGCTACTTTGGACCTATGAAAAGACGCCATTTCCTCACCCTCGCCGCCGCAGGCGCTACAAGCTCATTGGTCGCGCCTTCCCCTTGGACGCACCTCCATGCCGCAACACCCGTGCAGCAAATCACGGCTGGCAAGACACGGCTGAACATTGCTGGTGCTGGCCAGCCTGACACTGATCTATGGCTCTACAACCAATCCTGCCCCGGCCCCATGCTGCGTTATCGTAAAGGCGATATGCTTCGCGCTGAGGTTCGGAACAATCTTGATGTGGCAACGACCATTCACTGGCACGGTATTCGTAATTTGAATGAAATGGACGGTGTTGCCAATCTAACGCAAGCCCCGATCCAGCCAGGTGAGAGCTTTGCTTATGAATTTCCGCTAAATGATAGCGGCACCTATTGGTATCACGCCCATCATATGGGCTGGGAACAGGTCGCACGCGGCCTTTATGGCCCTCTGATCATCGATGATGACCAAGACCCTGAAGTTGACCATGATCTGTGTTTAATGATTGATGATTGGCGGCTGGATAATGATGGGCAAATTGACCAAGCTTCATTAGGTGGGCTGCATGATTGGTCGCATGGTGGACGGCTTGGCAACTGGCTTACAGTCAATGGCAAATCGGCACCCAAATTTCGTGTGAAAGACAAAGCACGCATCCGTTTACGCCTTATCAGCGCCGCTAATGCGCGGATCATGACATTCCAATTGACCGATGCGTCAGCGACTTTGATCGCGCTTGATGGCGCTTTTTGCCAGCCTGAGCAAGTGACCACAATCACCTTGGCTCCAGCGCAACGCGCCGATGTTATTCTGGATATGGATCGCGGCAGCATCGAGATTACCGAAATCAGTACTGGCGAACCTTATCCAGCTGCAACAGTAGTTGTTGATCCTGCGCTTGACCCTTCAACCCTCATTAATACGCCGATTAACACTCCAAAACCGGCGGCTTTGCCATCTTTGAACAACCTGCGCCGCATCCCAATCCACATGCAGGGCGGCGCGATGGGCAATTTACAAACAGCAATGTTTGAAGGGGCGGAATTGTCGCTTCGCGAATTGGCGCAAAAACACAAAAAACTTTGGGCTTTTAACGGCCAGATTGGCGATTACTCGACGCTTTTTGCCGAGATTGATCAAAATGACCTCGTATCACTTGATGTCTATAACGATACGGCATGGCGTCATGGGATGCATCTTCATGGCCATCATTTCTGGGTTATGTCGAATGATCCAACGCTTGCCCTTCCCTCAGGCCAGCGCGACACGTGGCTTATGCAACCTCAAGAACGTATTAGCCTTGTTTTCAAAGCCGATAACCCAGGTTTATGGCTGTTCCATTGTCATATGCTAGAACATGCCGCATCAGGCATGGGCGCGGTTCTATCGATCGACTAGCCCCACGCCCATAATTGTTTTCGTTTCACGCTGTTTTGGCCAATCGCGGTTTAAGAGACAACGGTAACGGTAAATGATCCGATACCCTCGACCTCGCCAACCATCACGTCACCGCGTTCGATCGGTCCAACACCGGCTGGTGTTCCAGACATGACCAGATCACCAGCGGCAATGTCATAAAAGCGCGACAAATACGCAATCATTTCCGGAACTTTCCAGATCATCTGGTTCAAATCACCAATTTGACGTTCAACGCCATTGACCTGAAGCGCAATACGCCCCTGATCAAGATGCCCAGTGTCACTGGCTGGTACCAACTCGCTCATCGGTGCCGATCTTTCAAACGCCTTGCCGATTTCCCAAGGACGACCCAATTTTTTGGCCTCGCCCTGCAAATCGCGGCGCGTCATATCCAGCCCAAGACCATAGCCAAACACATGGTCAAGCGCATCTTCTTCACGAATATCAACACCGCCACTTTTCAGCGCGACAATCATTTCCATTTCGAAATGCACATCACTGGTTTGCGGCGGGTACGGAAACTCACCGCTGGTATCAACATTTTCCGCATTTTTCTGGAAAAAGAATGGCGGTTCTTTATCCGGATCATGCCCCATTTCAATGGCGTGATCGGCATAATTACGACCAATACAATAGATCCGGCGCACCGGGAAAACAGCATTACCGCCACGAACTGGCAAGCTTACTTGCTGTGCCGGTTCAATTACATAATTCATCATCTTGGAATTTCCTTTTTACCAATAACAAAGCAAATAGATTAAACTGACGGGCGAGCCGCGTAATAGGCCACGCGCCAATAATGACAGGCCAAGAATTCTGCGATCGAGAAAGCCGGCTCAAACAGCACCAACAGTGCTGCCCAAAAATGCTTTATTTACCAGAATCCTATCGCCGCGACGCACCCCATGCGCCGAGCGTAACCGCTTTGACTATATCTCTATCAATCACTTCAATTGGCAAGGACTTTGGCGCTGGCGATGCATCCCACCCAATAGCAGCCAGGCATCGATCTGCATTTGCGCCAGCAGGCTTGGCCACAGTATTTTTATAGACCCATCCGGTCTTTTCAATGCGCCCATAGATTTGAGCATTATCCTGATCAGCAAATTCCAGCTTTGTCAGCGACTCAACACATTGCCGTAGAAATTGATAGCTTGGTATCCATTCGGGATTTAACACATCTTCGGGCCGTGTTGCGGCAACATTGACCTCTTTGAACCGGTCAATATTGGATAAGGCCACCGGATCAAGAACCGTCATTGAACCATTATGGCCAAAGGCAATTGTTTTTGGTAATTCACCAAACGGAACATCATTATCCAAAAATTCAAAATAAATGTTTTTATCGGCGATCGACATCCATGAAAAAAACAACTCGGGAATGCCGGTGAAAGCCTCGATATTGTGATAGAGAAGATCATCCACCGCCTTGTAACGCGCGGTTGTTAGCCCGCGTTGCCATGCACGTTCAACGGTTGCTGGCGGCGGCGTAATCGCAAAAAACAAAAATACCGTCGATCCAAATCGGCTCAATAGCGTGCTTTTGTAATCACCCTCACTGTCAACTTTGAAACTATCAAACCGAAACCGGTCAATCAGCAAATGCGGAATGGTTTTTTTCTTGGCCTTTTGCGCCATATAGCGATCCAGCTTTTTATCAACAAATTCCAGCTCACGACCGGTCAACATGGCAGCATATTTATAATCGACGCCAAGACTGTCATAATCCAGCAGATACTTGCGCCAATAATCTGGACTGATAAGGGCGAAATCTTCCCACGGTACGCCCATGCGTTCAGCAAGAAGCCGTTGTTGTGGGCGGATCGTGCTTTTCCCAGCGGCCGACGCGCCCTTTGTATTCATCACAATTGGTTCGCTTTGCGCTGGCAAAAACCGATAGCCCTCGGCCTTGGCCGCATTTTCGAAAATCGGTGCAATCAAATGACCAATTTCAGCACTGCCCTGATCATTGCAAAACACCCGAAGTGCCAGCTCGACAATCAACTGCCGATCAGTAACAATGCGCCCCTGCTTCCCCAGAATACCACTCACCACGCTAATCAGCGCAGTCATGCAGGCGGCAGGAAAATCATCCTCATTGCGAACGCGCTGCCGCAATTGATCCAAGGCCTGTAATTCCGGCGGTTTTGTGTTTATTTCTATGGGTTTCGGTTGCCGTTTCAAAAAACCAAAAAAGCCTGATTTTGTTTTTTTCTGCGGCACATCAAAAGAACAGATTTCATCGACAAGTATGGTCAGTTCGTGTTTAGCGCGTTGACGAACAAGATCAAATCCCGCCGCAATATTCTGCATTTCGGGAACCATATAACCGCGATAGATCGAGTCAACCATTCCGCGAAGCTGCAGACCCAGATATTCATAGCTTGGCCCATCGGGAACTGATAAATCGGCAGTGACGCGGATCAGCACCTCATGCGCAACAAGCCGTTCCACCTTTAAAGCGCAAAGCTGTTCAACCGCAAGGCCGGAAAAATCGGCCGCTTCTTTGGCGTGCTGATAGCCAACATCGCTATTTTCAGGCCGGAACAGGGTTATAAGTGGCAACAGCCTTGTTGGCAAATTGGAACTAAGGCCTGGGTTCCATGCGTGATATTCAGTATCGGATAAAGATGGTTTTTGAGCCATGTTTCGCGATCCAATCAACTGCGAAAATAGAAAGGGGGCATCCAATCACCCCTTTTATTTTATGCCGTTTGTCTCATCTTGTCGCGGATCAACTTGAACAATGGCAAGAAAATAAGAATGATGGCAATGACCGTGATCGGCCCAGCGATTGGCCGGTTGAGAAAAATCATGAAATCACCGTCCGAAAACAAAAGTGACTGCCGCAGTTTTGGTTCAGCAATCGGCCCTAAAACAATAGCGAGAACTGCTGGCGCCACTGGATAATCCAGCAACCGCAAGAAAAAGGCACAGACACCAACAATAACCATCAACCAGACGTCAAACATATCCTGATAGGCCGCAAATGTGCCAACAAGGGACAACACAAAGATCAGAGGTGCCAAAATGGTAAATGGCATCCGCAGCATCCACAAAAAGACAGGGATAAAGGCTAGATTTATAAGAACGGCGATTACGTTTGAGATGTAAAATGACCCAATCAGTGGCCAAACAAAATCAGGTTGATCAGTAAACAACAATGGTCCTGGCTGCAAACCCCAAATCACCATACCGGCAAGAAGCACAGCCGTTGTTGGCGACCCCGGAATCCCAAGCGTCATCATTGGTAACATCGCCCCAGTTGACGCTGAATTATTTGCAGATTCCGGCGCAGCAACCCCGTCAATGGACCCCTTACCATATTCATTTGGAGTGCGAGAAGTAAGCTTAGCAACACCGTAGGCCATCAACGACCCTGGGGTTGCCCCTGCGGCTGGCAGAATACCAACAAAAAATCCAAGAAACGAGCCGATAACAGTACCACGCCACGCATGCCTGAACTGTTTAATAGCGTCAATAACCGCTCTTGCAGTCACATCAACTTTGGACATGGATGTTCCATCGCGTGATGAATTGATTGTCCATAGCATCTCACCGATACCGTATACACCGATGGCAAGAACAAGGAAGCGAATACCGTGTGAAAAACCGGTAATGTCAAAAAATATCAGGCGCGGTTCGCCGGAGACAACGTCAAAACCAACGGTTGCCAACACAAGGCCAATACAGATCGAAAAGATTGTCTTGGGAATATCATCACCGCCAAGACCAACAAATGTTGCAAAAGCAAGCAACATCAACGCGAAGACTTCAGGATCACCAAAGGAAAGCGCAACGGTCGCCAAAAGGGGCGCAAAGGCGGTGAACATAACATTTGAGACTGTGCCGCCGGCAAATGATGCCAAAGCAGCAGCAACAAGCGCCACATGCGCCTTACCAGCCAATGCCAGGGGGCGACCATCGAATGTCGTCGCAACAGCGGTGGACGCGCCCGGGATACCAAGCGTAATCGATGATATCGCCCCGCCGTACATCGCTCCATAGTAAATCGATGCAAGGAAAATCATCGGCGAAGTTGCACCACCCGTAAACCCCTGAATAACGAAAGTAAACGGCAGCAAAATAGCAACACCATTCACCGATCCCAAGCCGGGCATTGCACCTACAAACAAGCCTACAATAACGCCAACGATAGCTAGGCCAAGATTGATCGGTTCAAGCGCAACTAAAATACCACTCATAAGAGCTGCGATAACATCCATATTATTGTTCCTTAGTTATTCCAGCAGTGATTATAGAAAAAGTTCGTACAATGGGATGAACAAAGGCTCTGATAACCCCTTAGGAAGAACAATACGCATCGCGATGTCAAAAAAGAAAAAACAGGCGATAACTAAGCCAAACGCAATGGACAATGTTGCCCACCAGCTATGTCGTCCCAAGAAGCGAACATAATAAATCATGAAGGCCAGGATTGCGGCGTAAAACCCAGCTATCTCAATCAAAATCAAAAAACCAAAAAGACCACCACCGACAACAAATAACATGCGTTTTCCATACCCATCTAGAAATTCTTCGTCTGATTGGGATGGGGGTGATGTTCTGCGGTACCAATTTATAGCAATCCAAACAGAGCAAATTAACATGATAAAGGACAACCAAAATGGCCAAAACCCACTACCTGGGCCTTCACCTTCTATCAACCCGATATTGTCGAAACGGGCGATGTCAGGGTTCCAATCCGGAGCCTCTCCTGATTTCCACATTAAGTATATTGAGAGAATTCCCAAGATAAATGCCGTTACAATTTCAGCTCTACGCATATCCTAGAACTCCTCTCAATATTTTTTTACGACGCTATTTAATTGCGCCAGATGCCTTCAAGATTTTTGTATGATTCTTGATCTGGTCAGCCCAATAAGCTTTGAGAGCGTCACCAGACATCAAATCACCCATGAGTGATTTCTTTGATTTATATGTCTGCCAATCTTTTGAATTGTAAACTTTCGTAAACAAATCTGTGTAATAAGCTTGTGCTTTTTCAGACATACCAGGTGCGCCAACAACAGAGCGCTGCATGAAATACGACCAGCTGATTTGTTTACCGCCCGCAAACACTTCACTCAGCGTTGGAACATCTGGGAACATTGGCAAACGCGACTTCGTGAATGCAACCAATGGAACCATCGTGCCTGCCTCGTAGAAACCAAGAGCTTCTGATGGGTTGTTTACAGATGAATTCAACTGCTTACCAGCAACCTGCTTTGCAACAGCTCCGCCACCCTTGTATGGAATGTATTTCATAGACAAACCATAGTTTTCGTTCAGGAAGTCAGTGATGATGTTATCTTCAGAATTTTTACCGGTGCCGCCCATTACCCACTTATTGCCATCAGCTTTTGCTTTTGCAAGGAACTGAGCAAATGTTTTCAGGCCACTATCTTTGTGTACCCAAAGCAAAAATGTATCTTCAGCCATGCGAGCTACTGGAGCAAAGCTTAAGCTATCGATTTTCAGGCCGGGCTGACGAAGCGGAGTTGTATAAAATGAATTCAACGTCACCATGATTGTGTGATCCGGGTCACTTGCCTTAGAGGCGGCAATCAATGCCTCAGCACCAGAACCACCGGACTTGTTAGTTGGAACCAAT
>CAJYBL010000003.1 GCA_913064995.1 uncultured Alphaproteobacteria bacterium | reverse complement strand
GGCCAATCTGAATCCGGAACGTACCAGCCCGTCAATGTTTGAGCCGATTCACGGTTCGGCTTTTGACATTACCGGAAAAGGCATTGCCAACCCGGTTGCCACATTCTGGAGCGCATCAATGATGCTTGAACATATGGGCGAGACTGTTGCGGCGACCCGGCTAATGAAAGCTATCGAAGTGGTTACGGCCAATCCTGATTTTCATACTCCCGATCTTGGTGGGACAGCCACAACGGATCAAGTGACCGCCGCTATCATTGATGTGATCCGCGCCCGTAACGATTAGGGCATCGTGACCAGGTCATAAAGACCAGACTATAATATCGGGGGTGGCGTTGCCGGATTGCCTTATTGCTATAAATAACATGGTAGCATAATGGTGATTTTGCCATCCTGGTACCGGTTTTTTGAACTGGTGCCAAATTACCTTGGCCAACCGATAAGGAAAAACATCATGACTCCAACAATTGAGCTATTAAAGGCGCATCGGTCGATACGAAAATTTGAGAATCGGCCAATCGCAACAGATCTGTTGCATGAACTTATTCAAGCTGGTCAGGCTGCGGCGTCATCTAACTTTTTACAAGCTGTAACGATCATCCGCATTAGTGATCCGGCAAAGCGCGCCTCCTTGGCCGTCTTGGCTAATCACCAGTCTTATATTGAATCTGCAGCCGAATTTTTGGTGTTTTGTGCCGATATGAATCGGGCGGCGCGCTGTTGTGACTGGCATAATGCCAGCGCCAATACTGGCTTTACCGAACAATTCATCATCGCAACCGTTGATGCATCACTTGTTGCGCAAAATATTGTGGTGGCGGCTGAGTCAGCTGGCCTTGGCATTTGCTATATTGGTGCCTTGCGCAATAATCCAGCCGAGGTGTCATCGCTTTTGGAACTGCCGCAAAACACCTATCCAGTTTTTGGCCTTTGCCTTGGCTGGCCTGATCAAGACCCTGAGTTAAAGCCACGCCTGCCGCTTGAGGTTGTGCTTCGTGAAAACAGTTATGGCGATGCCCTGGATCTTGATCACTTAGCAGGTTATGATGAAGCAATCCGCTATTATTATCAGACCCGCACCGGCAACAAGAAATACCAAAGCTGGAGTGAACAAATGTCGGGTATGCTGAGCAAGGAATCACGCCCGCACATGCTTGGATTTCTGAAAATGAAAGGTTTTTTGCAAAAATAATAAATATGCAGCTCTAAATTCATGTTACCGCCACCCTTGCATATTTGTGTCACTTTTGCTCGTATGAGTTAGGTTATGGGTGTGGGGTGATCATGGACTACTTTTTTGGACGATTTTCTATAGTAACATATTCGGTATTAGGTTCCGTTGCGCTGGCTACACTTAGTTTAGCTGATAAAGTGTTTTTAATTCCCGCTGTCGTTCTTGGGGTTTTAGGGCTACTAGGAATTTCAGATTACACGCAGAGAAAACGAGCCGTCCTCGGAAATTATCCCTTAATCGGCAGGTTCAGATTTATTTTTGAGTCAATTCGTCCAGAGTTGCGTCAGTACTTTTGGGAATCTGACACTGACGAACTTCCCTATTCGAGGAACCAACGCTCCATGGTTTACCAACGAGCAAAGGGCATAATGGCTACCCGGCCATTTGGCTCTGATCAGAATATGTATGCTGAGAACTATAACTGGCTAAACCATTCTTTGGTCCCATCACATATTGAATCGAAGGATTTTCGGATTCGTGTTGGTAAAGGTGATAATGCCTATGACGCTTCGGTACTAAACATTTCTGGCACTAGTTTTGGTGCGTTGTCCCCACCCGCTATTCAATCACTTTCGGCAGGCGCAAAGCTTGGTGGTTTTGCTCATAATACCGGGGAGGGTTCCCTATCAAAATATCATGAGGCTGGTGGCGGTGATACAATTTGGCAAATTTCAACAGGTTATTTTGGTTGTCGAACAGAAGATGGACGATTTGACCCAGTGAAATTCAAAGAAAAAGCTTCACTGGATCAAGTAAAAATGATTGAGATAAAGCTAAGCCAAGGTGCAAAGCCTGGGCATGGCGGCATGCTAATGGCACCGAAAGTAACGCCAGAAATTGCTGAGGCTAGAGGTGTGCCAGCTTACCAAGATGTGATCTCACCATCTAGACACAGCGAGTTTTCAACGCCAAATGAATTATTGGCCTTTGCCGCAAATCTGCGCGATTTGTCGGGTGGCAAACCGGTTGGTATAAAATTATGTGTTGGCCATCCTTGGGAAATTATCTCAATAGTTAAGGCAATGGTTGATGGCGGAGTGGTCATCGATTTTATTACTGTTGACGGTTCTGAGGGTGGAACGGGAGCGGCGCCAGTCGAATTCACAGACAATATTGGTTCACCCCTACGTGATGCAATTATTTTTGTTGATAATTGTCTTCGTGGAGCTGGTTTGCGTGACCGTGTAAGAATTGCTGCCTCGGCCAAAATTGTAAGCGCCTATGATATTGTGCGGCACTGCGCGCTTGGAGCTGACTGGTGCAATATGGCAAGACCATTTATGTTTGCGGTTGGGTGTATTCAGGCTCGTGACTGTGCGTCAAGCCGTTGCCCAAGCGGAGTCGCAACAATGGACCCTAAGAGGTACCGGGTTATTGATGTTGAAGACCGGGCAACGAGAGTATTCAATTTTCATAAAAATAGTGTAGAGGCGGTTGCGGAAATGCTTGAGTCAGCAGGCTTGGAGCATCCAAGTCAGTTGAATCGACGTCATATTGTACGCAGAGTTTCAGCAAGCAAAATTTTACTTGCTGACCAAATATACCCGCGGGTTGAAATTAACGCGTTAATCGACGGCAAACCGGTTGATGATCCGCGCCTTGCCGCCTATTGGCATAGGGTCAGCGGCGATAGTTTTCACCCGCAAGATGTGTCAAAATGAGTAACTAAACGATAAGTTGGCTGCCGAATTATTTATTATATGATGCAAAATTTTGTCTAGTCTTTGCACAATCAACTATGAGCCGACTGGGCTGCCAGAATATTGGGTCTTCATCGCATAGTTTAGTTAGTTCAGCCATAATAAGCGATGCGCCTAATTGGTCGGCATAATGCATTAATCCGCCGCGCCAGCGGGGAAATCCGTATCCGTGAACTAGCACGAGATCAATATCTGCGGCGGAGGTGGCAATGCCTTCATGCAGAATATTCGCAGCCTCGTTAATCATGGCTAGTAGTAAACGTTGCTGGATCTCATCTGAACTGAAGTGACGACGTTTGATGTTTGCGGCCTCTGCTTCGCGGCGGATAATATCTTCAACAGTTGGGTCAACAGTTTTGTTTTCATCTGGATAATGATACCATCCGGCGCCAGTTTTTTTCCCAAGCCGGTTCTCCGTGACTAGGCAATCGGCAATAGGAATATAACGGCGGGACGGATCGCGGCTTGGGTCAAGGCGCCGCCGATTTGCATGGGCAATGTCAAGGCCAGAAAGGTCCTGTGTTTCATAAGGTCCCATCGCATAGCCAAAACCAACCATAGCCCTATCAATTTCGGCAGGTGTGCTGCCATCCATTAAAGTTGCGTCGGCGGCTTCGCGAAGTGCTGCAAGAATGCGGTTTCCGATAAAACCATCGCATACCCCAGCCACCACTGGCATCTTGCCGAGTGATTTTGCAACAGCATATCCCATTGCTAATGCCACTGGTGATGTTTCGCTACCTTTAACAATTTCAAGAAGCTTCATAATATGCGCTGGGGCAAAGAAATGTAGTCCGACAAACCGTGATGGATTATCGAGGCATGCGGCAAGTTTATTTACATCAAGATAAGATGTGTTGGTGGCTATAATAGCATTAGGGTCAAGAGCGGGTTCTATGGCTTGTAGAATTTCTTTCTTGATCGCAAGGTCCTCAAAAACGGCCTCAATCACAAGGTCAACATTAGTTAGATCGTCATTACGCCGCTTTCCCGCATCGGAATCGGGCTGGGCCATCATCACTTTCAAAAGATTGCGCCGATCGGTGGCAGCTTGCTGATCAATATGGCCAGAGGCGAGGCTGGCGGATATGATTGTGTCAATGGCGGTGTTTGCCCGCTGCATGCCGGCATCATCAGACTCCAGGATTGTTACTCTGATGTTGGCATTCAAAAACGCATAAGCTATGCCACTTCCCATTGTGCCGCCACCTATAACAATCACATGGTTCAGCGGCTTTAGTGTGGGTTTTTGCGTTTCAATGGCTTTTGGCGGCTTTTTGGCAGCGCGCTCGGCAAAAAAGATATGTCGAAGGGCGCGGGCTTGGGGTGATGCCCTCAAGGCAAGAAACGCGTTGCGTTCTTTTTGCATGCCATCGTCAAAGGTAGCTGTTTGCGCCGTCTCCAGTAATGAAATCGCCGTTAAAGGTGCTTCTTGACCGCGCATTCTTCTAATGGCAAGTTGTCGGGCGGTGTCATAACTTACCGTCTTATCTGTTCCTGCCTTCATCAGGCTTAACGGAACCGCTTCACTTAATATCTTCTGATCGATCAGCTTTGCTGCAGCAACCGGATCATCATCAATCGCATTAACCAATCCAATGGCCATAGCTGCCTTGCCAGAAATGGTTTTTCCTGTTGGGATTAACTTTAGTGCTTCGGCAAGCCCGACCAAGCGTGGCAAACGCTGCGTTGCGCCGGCGCCAGGTACAAGGCCAAGAATCACTTCAGGAAACCCGATCGTGGCATCGGCTCGGGCGATACGGTACTGGCATCCAAGCGCTAATTCGCCGCCGCCGCCAAGCGCGGTTCCATGAATAGCTGCAATCCATGGAACAGTGCTTGTCTCAATCCGGTTTACAACATCGGGAAGGTGAGGCGAAATGGCAGGGTGATCGAATTCTTTTGTATCGGCACCAGCGGCAAAACTCCGACCCATACCGGATAAGATTACTCGCTCTAGCCCTTCACTCTCAGCCCAAGTCACCGCATCGATAAGGTCTTCTCGCATTTTTTGATTGATTGCGTTAACCGGTGGGCTATTTAGCATGACAAAGCCGCAATTTGCTTGTTTATGCAATGTGACAGCCATTCAGATCTCCAAAGTCAGGTTCATAAACATTGCATATAAAAAGATTTGTACGCTAGCCGCGAACAATAATTACAAGATAGCGTTGCTACTTATTAACTCCGTTAATTTCGCAACAGAGTAGTCAATAGGAACTCCGCCGGTATCTATAACGAGATCAGCACGGTTGAATTCGGCTTTACGCTGCGAGAGCATATTGGCCAAATGTTCCTCTGCTGCGGCAAACCCTGCCATCGGGCGTTCATCACCTTGGGCGCGAACACGCCCGATATGTTCCGCGGCGCTCGCCTTTATCCATACAGTATGAAAATGATGCAACAAAAGATTATAATTTTCCCTTGTTTCCACTATACCGCCACCAATTGCGATAACCACTTTGTCATAGTTTTCTATGATGCTGGCAATGGCCTCTTCCTCATACCGGCGAAAACCTTCTTGACCGTATAGAGAAATCACTTCGCCGACATCCATCCCACTGACGGCTCTGACCTGTTTGGAAATTTCGATAAAGGGTACGTCGTGTTTGACAGAAATCGCCGTGCCAAGTGTTGTCTTGCCTCCGCCTCGAACCCCCATAAGCGCCAGGCGATTTCCCTTTTTTAAATTTGGCTTCGCGCCACCTGCAACCAGATCCTCCACGGCACAGCCGAATACAAGGGAAAGGCGATGAAGTATGCCAACGGTAACATTACCGTTACCGGTCTCTAGTTGCGCTAGGTACCGTTCAGAAACGCCGGAAATTTTGCTTAGCATGCGTCGGGACATGCCTCGGGCTTGGCGCAATGTGCGCACGTAACCCCCAATACGCAGTGATAGTTCGGCAAGTTCTGGGTTGGCTTTATCCGGCTGCACAGTCGCTCGCACCGTACCTATCCCACTTCAGCAAGTTCTGACATTTCAGCAAGAATATCCTTTAGCCATGGAATGGCGATGTCTTCTGGCATATCGAGAGTTGAGGCATCAAACAATCCACGTTCGCCAATTTGCTTAGCACCTGCGCCTTTTAACAAATCGGCCAGTTTTTCGCTGCCCATATTGAAGGTGTCGGCATATCCCTGATCACCAAGTCCAAAAATTGCAAAATTGATTTTTGAGAGATTGGCCTTTGTTTCGTTTATTGCAGCAACAAAATCATATGCTGAATCAGGCATATCGCCATGACCAGTTGTGGAGGAGATGAATACATAAAATGCGTCACCACTAAGCTCGGCCGGACTGATTTGCAAAATGTCCTGTACATCAATTTCATATTTGTCTGACAATGCGTCATCCAGTTCTTCGGCTACCATTTGCGAGGTGCCTAGGATCGTTGCATAAACAATATTGATCTTCATTTATTTCTCCCGATCACCTTACACTTGTGGGTTTATTTTCATCCTAATTTTAAGGTGAGAGCAAGGTTTGGCAGGCATTGGAACGAACACATCATCAAGTGCTTAAGCCATGTGAAGCTGCACATACTCAAAATCACCCGGTTGGTTATTGATACCAACCTTGGGAGGGGCAATCCAACTCGCATATTGACCAGCCTCAAAGCAAGGCTTCATAAGCGACTGAATGAACGCAGCATCAGATGTACTTGGTAGCCAGCTGCTGGCTTGTGATGCCCATTCATCAGCTGAAATGATGTCGCCCTGCGGGTTGATACTCACTGCCGAGAACACGCCGATGCTGCGGTTGAACCCTTCATGCGGCAAGGTGAATGTAAAATCAATGTTGGCGCGCTTTAGTGTTCTGTTCCACCGGTTCAGGCCACCCGATGCATCATTCACATAGTCATCACGCAGGCGCATGTTGATGGCGTTGAGCGCAGGCATCTGTTCGGTAATGATCTGATTGTCCCTGACCACCTTCACGTCATAGGTGTCGTTTGACAGCTTGTGATCATCTGCCAGGCGGTGCTCCATATAACGGCCCTTAATACCGGCATTAAACGCGTTTGCCGCGTTGGTCGATACTTCTTGACCGAACAGGTCAAGCGACAGCGAATAATGCAGGTTTAGTTTTTTCTGGATGGTCGGCAGATCAATTACCCCAAGATCCCGAATAGCATTAATGTCATATGGGTCGGTGATGCCAACCTTGTTCATCGCCTCGGCAGTTGCTTGAATGGTACGGCCAACGCCAGTTTCGCCCACAAACATGTGATGTGCTTCTTCGGTCAACATGAAGCGGCATGTTCGGCTAAGCGGATCAAACCCGGACTGGGCCAGGCTTTCCAACTGCATCTTGCCATCACGGTCAGTGAAGTAAGTAAACATGAAGAATGATAGCCAGTCTGGCGTCTCTTCGTTAAACGCACCAAGCATACGCGGCGCATCGTCCGAACCCGAACTGCGGCGAAGCAGCATGTCTGCTTCCTCACGTCCGTCTGCGCCAAAGTATTTCTGCAAGAGGTAGACCATTGCCCAAAGGTGACGGCCTTCCTCGACATTTACCTGAAACAGGTTGCGCATATCATAAAGAGACGGCGCGGTCAGCCCAAGAAAACGTTGCTGTTCAACCGAGCCGGGCTCGGTATCACCCTGAATGACAATCAAGCGGCGCAACATAGCGCGGTATTCGCCTGGCACTTCCTGCCAAGCCTTCTCACCAGAATGCTCGCCAAAAGCAATTTGTCTATCCTCAACTTGAGGCGCAAGAAGAATACCCCATCTGTATTCGGGCATCTTCACGTAATCAAACTTTGCCCACCCACCAGTCTCAACGCCTACGGCAGTGCGCAGATATACATTTGCGTCCTGGAACTGTTTTGGAATCAACCGAGACCACCAATCAATATATCCTGGGTGCCATTTCTCAAGCGCCTTCAATACCCGCCGGTCAGAGGATAGATTGACATTGTTGGGTATTTTTGTGTCGTAGCTAACACTCATTACATTTTGCATGGCCCAAAGTCCTTATCTGATAACGTTATCGGTGTTACTGCATCCAGTGACTACGCTGCCGCTAAACGCGCTCCATATTATACTTGCCTCGCACTCCTGTGCCGTAACGCTGCAGTGCTCCCTGTTCCCCAGCCGCATTCGGCCGTTGAAAAATCCAATTTTGCCAAGCGGTCAGCCGGCCAAAGATACGTGTTTCCATCGTTTCTGGGCCAGCAAAGCGAAGATTTGCTTCCATGCCAGTCATCGCGTCCGGTGAGAAGCTAGTGCGCTCTTCGATGAAAATCCGCACTTCATCTTCCCAGTCCACATCATCATAGGTGAATGTCACAAGGCCGTGGTTACTTGCAGCATTGGCGTCCAGCGGGGTGCCGACGGAGGTTTCCACTGCAGTGAGTGTTTCCGGTTCGCCTAGAAACCGCGTTGCTAGACGGCTTAACCCGTTGGCCATCGGCATCGTGCCCAGATTTGACGATGACAAGGTTATGGAAGCGATGTGACGGTTGTCGCCCTCGAATTCACCTTCCATCATGTAGGTACGATCCACAGAAAAAAGCAGCTCGGCCAGAAGTCCCGCGAAACACGAACCGTGCTCAACCAATGCAGCCATCGAGCGTGAGGTGACATCGACACGTTTCAGAATACGTTTCCAATATAACAGCACTTCGTTGGCTAACCAGTGACCAGAGTTTTTATGAAGTTGTTCCTCATGCTCAAGGAGAGTTGCCGGATTGCCCTGGCTGCGGAAAATCAACAGGCCCGCCTCACGCTCGTTCATGCGCAAGTGTAAGATGGCATCATCCAATTCCCGCGCTAGACGTAGCATGTAGGAATCGCTGCCAGCCTTCACAAAGTCATCTATGTTTGCAGGCGGCGCAGTATCGGGACCATTTATCATCAGTGTTGCAGTACCGCCTACTCGATCAACCTCTACTGTAAGAGTCGAATAATGAACTGAGCCTTCCTCAGCAATAGTTTTTTGAAGCGGCGTCAGCGCAATACCGACGTGAGATGGTTTAACCAATTCAGACGCAAATTTAGCTGCTCGTTCGTCAACAACATCATTGAATTTAGAATTGCTAACAATTTCATCAACAAGGCGCCAGTCAAGGGCTCTGGCGCCACGCACTCCTTCTTCCATCGCGCAGAACACATCGCAAAGATCCCTGCGGACCTGCCGTTTGTCGGTCAGGCGTGTTAGACCGCCGGTGCCCGGCAGCACCGCCAGTAAAGGAACTTCAGGTAGAGCTACAGTGGATGCACCATCGTCAACAAGCATAATGTGGTTGCAGGCAAGTGCGAGTTCGAAACCACCGCCGGCACAGGCCCCTTTGATTGCGGCAACATATTTCTGGCCTGACTCAAATTCAGCATTTTCAATTGCATTTCGTGTTTCATTAGTAAATTTACAGAAATTGACTTTGTGAGCGTGTGCTGCACCAGCTAGCATCCGGATATTTGCCCCAGCACAGAATACTTTATCCTTACCTGACTTGAGAACCACAACCCGAACCTCTGGGTGCTCAAACCGCATACGCTGAACAATGTCAGCTAGTTCGATGTCAACACCCAAATCATATGAGTTTAATTTCAGCTCATAGCCGTCAAACAGACCACCATTTTCATCGACATCCATGAAAAGCTGCGCCACATCATCGTCATATTCGACGCGCCAGTGACGGTATCGAGACGGATTAGTCTCAAAGTTGATTATGTCACTCATAAAAAAATCTCTCCTAATATATTGAAGAGGCTAACCGACCTTCACCCGATCGTCAAACTTTTGATGCATTATGATGCTGTTTAATAAAAAATTAAGCATATTATCAGGGGATTTAAATCAGTTTGATGCTTTATATTTCATTTATTGAGGTGTTTAAGCAGTTTCATTTATCGGTGTTGTACTGAGGTCGGCAAAAACCAGTAATGGCCTCTTAACGTTGTCTGAATGTAATATTGGCCATTGGAAATTGCTGGTTGGGGATAAGTTCGATTTTTAGGCGAGGCAAGTTCAAGTTTAGAAAATCCATCTATCCAATCTGTTTGTTGGATTATCCTAACAAACTAAAGCACCAAGCGTGCCTGCGGCCCATGCCCGAGGATGAGTGATCTCGCATCTGGGGTTTACTTGATTGGTTGGCGGATTGAAATATGTTGTTAGCCTTTGACAATCGCCTATACAGACCAGCGAATGCTAACTATGCTAAAAAGTTATGTTGAAAAATTCTCAAATTTCAACTGAAAAAACATACGAAAAACATATGAAGAACTTTGAAAAAACTGAAGCGTTTTGCAGTGCTTATGGGCTTGGTATGCCTGTCATTATGGCACCGATGGCAGGTGCATGCCCGGCAGAACTTGCTGCTGCTGTCAGCAATGCTGGTGGTATGGGTGCCTGTGGCGTGCTTCCTCTTACGCCCGGCCAAATATCTATTTGGACGGAGAAGTTCAGATCTGGAACAAATGGCGCTTTTTTGCTCAACAGCTGGATACCTGGCCCAGAGCCCACCCGTGATTATAATCATGAGGAACTCTTAAAGAAATTCTTGTCTGATTTTGGACCTGAAGTCCCCTTAATTGACGCACGTAACTTACAGATATCTTTTGAAGAGCAGTGCGAAGCAATGCTTGAGGCCCGTCCAAATGTGATATCGTCTATAATGGGATTGTATGAGCCGGCTTTCATTGAAAAGATGAAACAGCAGGGTATTAGATGGTTTGCAACTGTTACCTCTGTTAGCGAGGCTATATTGGCCCAGAAAGCAGGCGCTGATGCATTGGTTGTCCAAGGCTCTGAAGCGGGTGGGCATCGAGGTAACTTTTACACTGCCTATGATCAGTCCGCAGGTTTAATGGCACTGCTGCCAGTGGTCGCAGATGTTGTAGATATACCGCTTATTGCTACTGGTGGAATAGTTGATAGCAGGAGTATTTCCGCAGCTATTTTGTTGGGAGCGTCAGCAGTCCAGATTGGAACGGGGCTCTTAAGGACGCCAGAAGCAGCTATTAAATCATCTTGGGCAGACGCAATAAAAGTGACCCGGCCCGAGGACACTATTACAACAAGAGCATTTTCTGGAAAGCCGGGTCGAGCTATAAGAAATTGCTATACTGAGGCAGCACATAAAAAAGATAGTCCAATTCCGACCTCATATCCGGTGCAACGTGCCCTGACAGAGGGAATGCGTCTTAAGGCTTCAGATGAAAACAAAATAGATAGTATGCAAGCGTGGGCCGGGCAGGCAGCGAGCCTTGCCAAAGATATAAATGCGCAAGATCTCTTAAGAAACTTGTGGAATGAAGTTGAAGAAAAACTTCGTTAGCATTTAATTTTGAGAAAATCATAAAAATTTGATGCCAATTCTCTTTAGGATTAATCTAATTTTTATCTATAAGTTTGATCCCAATAAACCAGTGAAAGGTATATTTGTGAGGTGAAAATACAGCGCTAAAAGCGCAGGGATAGGCAAGACATCCCACCATCAATTTTGGCACATTCACTATTGCCTACGGTAAGCACCTCAAAGCCTTCCACCCGCAACATGGACCTTGTTTTAGGGTAACCTGCGGGCATAATGATATGATTGTTAAAGCGTATCACGTTAGCGGCAGGCTCTTCACCAGGTGGCACCAGTAATGTCTGATAGCCATCGAAACAACCACTGAATGTGAGACGTTCAGTGGCCAGAATACAGTGGTCATCAATCAAGCTGCAATCAGTTTTAAAATGCAAAATGTCAGGCGGTGTTTTCATAACCCGCATACCGTATCCGCGAGCCTTCAGAATAGATTGCAATTGATCAGCCCCTGCTTGATCTGTTCTAGCCGACAGCCCCACTAACACTTCTGATGGTGTGACTAGAATATCGCCAGCTTCCACAAAGCCAGCAACAATATCAACAATATCATCAAAGAATTGCGAGAGAGCGCCGCGCATGGGTGCCACTTCGTCCTTTCGGGTTTTGGCCCAAGGACGCATCATCACTGCCAAACCGGGTAAACAAAGAGCTGTATCCTCAACAAACTGAGCATCAGGGCACTCAGGTAAAGCAGGTAATTCCAAAACAAATGCGCCAGCTAAACGCAGTGCTTCTTGATAATCATTATGCTGCTTGGCCATCAAATTAATATCAACTGCACCGGTGTTTTGGGTTCTCAGGCCATTAATAGCAGAAGCCGCTGGAAGACGGGTGATAGCAGTAGAAAACCGCGTTGCATGACTGTCAGCAGCGGTAGGAATTTCAATGGCCATAGGCGTGATCATAAGGAGACCTTGCCACAAAAAAGGTAGCGCGCAAAGACAACCCAAACTTCGAAAAGAATAATTGGTAGCCTTACCATTTTAGTGTGCGCTATTTGTCTACCCTTCCTTCAGTGTTGATATATTCTAAATCCAGCTTGGGCGGTGATTTGCCCAGAAAGGCTGCCTCAAAGGCCTGCAGTCGTTTAAATACAGAAATTAAGTCTATAATAGTTGACCATGATCGAACCAAATATTGAAAAGAACTGGTTACTTCACTGAATGCTCTGATTATTTGGTTCATTATACCGAGGGTAATTAGGCCTAATGCTATCGTTGGTATGAGAAGGACGTAGGCAAAAAGATTATTGAGTTGAAAGTAAAAATTTCGAAACAGATTAAAATACGTGTAGTGTATATATATACGAAAATAATTCTTACGAACATTGTCAAACAACTCTTTAAGTGCAAGCGGTTCCGCTCGGCTGTCATCATCTTCACCAAGAACCAACTCCTTTCTAAAGGCGGCTTCTACGCGCTGGTTTTTAAACTCCAGTCCAGGAAGTTTAATGCCAGCAACAACCATTAGAATCGTACCGAAGATGGACCAAAATAACGCAGCATAAACGAGAGGGTAAGCTATCGAGCCAACTATAGGCAGCTCTTTCACGTTTTCCGATAACTGTAGTAGCACTGGTAGAAAAGCTATCAGCGTCATGACTGCGTCAACGATTGAAACACCAAGGGATTTCATAATTGATGCAAAACGCATTGTATCTTCTTGAATACGCTGAGAGGCGCCCTCAATGTGACGCACCAATGTCCATCTGGCTGTGTAAAAATCATTCATCGCGGTACGCCACCTAAATACATAATGACTTACAAAAAAACTCGTTGCTATTGAGATCAATACATAAGTCATCGCAAGTATTAAAAAACTGAAAATATACCCATATAAATCAGAAGCTGTAGTCGTAGAACTGCCCGACAGTGCATTTTGAATTGCATCATAAAATGGGCGATACCAATTGTTGACCGCAACTGCCACTTGGACTTGATAATATGTAAAAAATAATATCAATGCGGACCCCAAAATAGACCACACTTGCCATTTATGAGGAGAATAAGATGCCCAAAAGATATAAAAGATTAGGGTGAAAAAGAAGTAGTAGATATAAAACCACAAGAAATCTGGCGTTGTGAAATGCCCTAAGCCAATTATCGGAGGGGCATCATTTTTGGGAAAATCAAAGCCAAAAAGTTGCCCTAATTCCTTACCGCCAAAATACCATGAAAAGACACCTATCAAAGCCCACGCTACCGCACAAAAGAAAAACTGTTTTGGCTTAGGAAAAAAACTTTCTAACACTTAATTCTCCACTGGTCTCAGAGCAAAAATCGATATTTTCACTCTTGGCAATAACTATATGCTTGTAAAGCAAAGACAAGTGTATTTGGCCAACAAATTCGCAATTGACTGATAGCGCCATTATCATGAATAAATTATTTGGTAGCGCGCCAGCTTAGCCGTTGATGGCACTTATCATTCGAGCTGCGTGAACTTGGCATTTGGAGCAATCGTTGCCGGCGCTTCATTTAAAGCCTCGATTGCAAAGCCAGCTGCCGTCTTGTATGTGCTCATAAACTCGTTTCTTTCCTCCAAAGGAATTACGGTCTCTATGTTTTCGAAAACCCCACCACATCTATCGTTCAGAATATCAAGCAGGCCAAACGGGCCAGCCGATCGATTTCGGAGCACTAGTTCTGATACTTTCTTACACAATAGGTCATCATATGATTTGAGGGCATCAGGAGTTAAACCCTGTTCGAGGATCGCCGCGCCTATAACCCTAGCATCAACTATTGCTTGGCTCGCTCCATTAGATCCTGTTGGATACATTGCGTGTGCAGCATCACCCATCAATGCAACTGGTCCATCCACCCAAGTTGCGACTGGGTCACGATCAATCATTGGGTTCATGTAGCCGCATTCTGATTTGTTCAGCATTGTTGGAACGTCGAGCCAATCATAACGAAAACCCTCAAAATGGTGTGCAAAGCTATCAATTGGTACTTCTTTGAACCAAGTGTCATCTAACCAGCCTTCATTGCTATCAATTGTAAGTTCAGCAATCCAATTAGTAAGAACCGTTCCATCAGCCGCTGGCTTTGAAATCGGATAAATCACCATACGATGCTGATGGGTGCCGAGACCGATGAAGGATGATTCTGTGCGTAAAGGCTTTGCGCGAACTGTGCCGCGCCACATGATAGCACCACCCCAGTGGATTGGGGGTTGACCTGGGTGCATTTGGGCACGCACGGCAGAATGGATCCCGTCCGCACCAATTACCAAGCTACCTGAAATTTGAAACCGTGAACCATCACTTCCTTTTACTGATACGTCCACCTCTCCGGAGGGTCGCTTGATATATTTATCAACTCTCGCATCCAGCATCACAGACTCTGCGCCTGCACGCTCTATCAAAGTTCTATAAAGGAGCATTAGTAGCTCGCCGCGGTGGGCAGCGAATTGGGGCCACTTGTATCCAGCATCCAAACCGCGTTTCTCTGAGTAGACTTCTCGGCCATTTAGTCCAACCAGGGCCCACTCTTTGGCGGACACGCCGATTGTGCCCAGCACTTCAGAAGTAAGGCCCAATTCAAACAGTTCCCTAACCGCATTAGGTTGAATGTTTATACCTACCCCAAGCGGACGCATGGTATGCGATGTTTCCAACACTAGAAACGGTACCCCAATTTGGTGAAGCGTTAAGGCTAAAGTCAGCCCACCAATCCCCCCTCCGGCAATGATCACCTTATCATCAGTCATAATGTCTTGACCTGTCTGCTAGAGGCTGTGAGCGAGATCATTTGTGATGGCTGCCAACACTGCCTCGCGCTCGTCATCTATGTAGAAATGTTTGCCTGGAAATTCATGATGTGAGAATTTGGCACTTGTTCGGGCCTGCCAACCCTCTAGATTTGCTCTTGATATCGCGGTGTCACTAATTCCACCCAGTGCTGTTATAGGGTAGTCAAGAGGTTCCGAGGAGACCTCTTCATATTTTTCAAGTAACTCCACATCGGCTCGAAGAACAGGAAGAAAGATTTTTCTCAGCTCCGGACTTTTTTGAATAGCCTCTGGGACTGCACCATAAGTTTTCTGTAACCTATCGACAAAAGTCTCATCATCAAGAAACCGGAGGAGATCAGTATTTTCCTGCAAATGAGGAGCGGCTCGAGCTGACACGAATAGATGTATCGGTTGGCTAACTCTCATAGACTCTAGCCGCCGCGCTGTTTCATAGGCCACGATTGCACCCATGCTGTGACCGAAAAAAGCGAATGGTTTTTTTGAAAAGGCCGTGATCTCTTGCGCTAAGGTGTCGACCAGCTGTGGCATATCCTTAATCAATTGTTCACTGAGCCTCTCCTCACGTCCAGGCATTTGAATGAGACAAAGTTCAACTTGATCAGAAAATGTCTCACCCCATGCCTTAAATGTGGATGCCCCTCCTCCAGCGTATGGAAAACAAAAGAGCTGAAGCTTCGCCGCTGGACGAGGGTGAGGGCAAATCACCCAGCGAGTTTGATTTGAAGATAAAGGCGTTATCCCTAGTTTAGTTCCACCCGGATCGCCCCTTAATAATTGATCTATAGAAATGGCAAGATCTTTAATGCTTGACGTTGTAAAAAGCTGTTCAACTCCGAGCTCTACGTTTAGATCACTCTTGACCCAAATTTGGACCTCCACGGCATTCAATGAATCGACACCTAAATCCCCAGGTTTCGCAAGTTCATCGAGGTCAGTAGCGGGAACCCTCAAGGTCTGTGCGATACGTTTGAGAAGATAAGAGCTTATCAAGCCAACGCGCTGATTAGGTGCGGCATCTCTTACATTCTGTGCCGCGACCTCTGCTGAATTATCAACTAACGGGCTTACCTGCTCTTTAAGAACGCAATGCTTTAATGAGCTCCATTGGTTGGCTCCAGGGGTGCTTGCGACGAATTGCTTCCAGTCAACTGGCAAAACGGCAGCCTGCGGTAAATCATGTGCTGTCAAAAGTTGTGCCATGTAATCGCATCCCGCGCTAGCATTCATGGGTTGCCAGCCATCTTTTATCAAACGCTGCATTACTAAATCAGAAGCGGCCATACCAACATCTGCCCAAGGCCCCCAATTTACAGCGGTTGCTGCCAACCCTTGCTCTCTCCGAAAGTGAGCTAATCCATCCATAAAAGCGTTAGAAGCAGCGTAATTTGATTGGCCCGGGGATCCAATAATACTAGCAACGGAAGAGAAAAGGACAAAGAAGTCTAGCGGTCGATCTTGGGTTTGCGTGTGCAAGTGCCAAGCGCCTCTAACCTTTGGCCCAGCAACTTTTTGAAAGCTTTCAGAGCTCTGTTGCATTAACATTCCATCAGCTAAAACACCTGCCGCATGAACAATCCCCTGCAGGCGTGGCAGAGTTGCTAGCAACTTTTTGACACCTTCAGCGCTACTGATGTCCGTGGAAACGACCTTAACTTTAGCGCCGACTGCCTTTATAGTTTGCAGTGCAGTACGTTGATATTCGGTTGAAACGCCACTGCGACCTGTCAGAACCAGGTGACGGGCGCCACAAGTTGCCAAGTATTTTGCCACTTGCAATCCGAGTGAACCTAGCCCACCGGTTATTAGGTAAGAAGCATTTGGGTCTAGTTTCAAGGAAGGCTGCAGGCCTTTGAAAGGCCCTGATTTTGAGAGGTATCCAATGTGCCTCGCCTCTTGACGAAAAGCAATTTCTGTCTCGCCACTCGTGCAACATAGTTCGCTGATAAGCATTTTGAGCCCGCTCAATGTTTTGGTGCCATTTGGATCAAGGTCGATACAACCACCAAACCCTCCCGGATTCTCGGCTTGCAATGTTCGTCCAAAGCCCCAAAACTGGCTCTGCCAGGGCGATACGGCGTCGTGTGAGACAACTGCCTGTGCTCCTTTTGTTATAAACCAGTTTTTTACAGAAACATTATTTTCAATGCATGATTGTACGACTACTAAGCTTGCGAGAAGAGAGGCGTCTGGATTTTCTGCGCTCAAGTCCATTCCCCAAAGGTGCAGAACCCCATTTAGTTCGTGCGCTTTTTCTGAGCTTAAAAATTCACATGCAGCTTCTGCTGAGGTGGCAATATGCACCTTGTGCCCGGCTTCTTTTAGCGCTGAAAAGAGAGGCTCAGATACGTAACCATTGTCTGGCAATAAGAGCCAGTTTCCTGCCTCCGCAGTGGGCTCAGATAATTCTACCTCTTCCCATGCGGGATAATACAAGAGATCAGTAAATGCGGCGCTTTTTGTATTAAATTCAGCTATACTATTTTTCAGACTAGAAATGGGGACGGGACGCATTGTTAGCCCCTCTATTGTAGCAACGCGTTCGCCGGTTTCACCAAAGAGTTGTAGATCTACAACTCGACTTTTGGCTTTTTGCCGCGCAGTTACTTTAACCCAAACCGATCCAGTGGTGGAGTGGTCACAGCTGACACCTGATACACCAAACGGTAGGAAGACCCGATTAGCTTCTTCTTCTTGAAAAATGGCTTCCGCAATCCTGAAGCTGGAGTCGGTAATTACGGGGTGCAGGTGGTAAGTATCACCAGTCAAGATAGCCTCAACTGGCAGCCTGATATGTGCCATGGCGCTACCAAACTTATCATTAGGCTCTCTATTTTGCATAAATATAGCTTCGATTCCCTCAAAGCGTGGCAAATACTCCAGGCCTCGAGCCTCAAACCACGCTGAGAGCTCATCTATGTCCACTGGCAGGGTGAAATGCGTTAATTCTTCGTCGATATTGATGAAGGCCGCTGGGCTTGGGAGCCTGCGTTCGAGTGTTCCTGCTGTATGCCGAGTCCACTCCCCTTTGGTGTCTTTGGCAGAACGGCTAAAAATTTCAAAATCGAAATGGTGACCGTTTGGTGTGGCGATTGTCTGCACCTTAATTGGCTCGTCAGATAGCACTAAAGCATGACCTATAGTGACATTTTTTAATGTGACCTCATCTTGTTCAAAAATCAAACTAGCAACAGCTGTCGCCATCTCAAAAAATGCACTGGCAGGGAAAACTACAGTGCCAAAAACTCGATGATCACTGAGATAAGCCGGACTATTGGCACTTAAGGTCGACTCAAAAATTCTACTCTTGCTAGCATTTTCAATTCTTTGGTGGATTAGTGGATGAAGTCTTGGCTCACTCCTACCACTCGAAACTACTTCAGTCCAGCAGCGGCGATACTGCCAGGGGTAGTTTGGCAATTGAGTGCGTTTTAATTTAGACAGTGTGAAAATTTTTTCCCAATTAATATCACTACCGATCACATAAAGTTGTCGCAAGCAGTCTAATAACGTTGACCATTCGGAGTTCGGTTTCAAACTAGGTAGCCACGTACCAAATTCAGGCGGAACGCAGTTACGGCCTAACCCAAGAAGAGTTGGTTTAGGACCAATTTCTACAAACACCTCAAACTTCTTGAACTTTGCATAATCAATACCGGCTGCAAATCTAACTGTGGCCCGTAGATGTTCTACCCAGTAGTCAGCCGAAAGTTGAGTATCATTCCAGGGTTTGCCTGTGACATTAGAGAGTAGTGTGATGTTTGGTGGGCTGAAATCTACGCTTTCCGCAATAATACGAAAGTCATTAAGGATCGGTTCCATCAATGGTGAGTGAAACGCATGGCTGACGCTCAGTTCAGTTGTTTTGATGCCTTGACTGTCTAAACGGCCCACAATCGTATCAATTGCTTGGCCTTCACCCGAAAGAACAATACTTTGTGGTGCGTTTACAGCAGCAATAGAAACAGTTGGAAATTCGGTGATAGCAGCTTTGGCGGAGACCTCATCAATGACTACGCTTATCATTCTCCCGCCCATAGGCAAGGACTGCATTAAACGCCCCCGCGCAGCTACCATACGAACCGCATCCTCAAGTGTAAATACGCCAGCAACACATGCAGCTGCATATTCACCAATGCTATGCCCCAAAAGCAAATCGGGTACTATGCCCCATTCTTCAAAGAGCTTTGCAAGTGAATACTCGATCGCGAAAAGAGCAGGTTGCGTATATTCAGTTTGATGCAAAGTCTCACTTGTCCACATAACCTCGAGCAGGTGATGCTCTAGGTGGCTTTCAAAAAGCTTGGCGCATCGGTCAAGTGTCGCTTTGAAAATTGGGTGAGCTTCATAGAGCTTTTTGCCCATCCCTATGTATTGAGCACCTTGGCCGGTAAAAAGGAGAGCTAATTTAGGCGCCCGACGTCCGGCGACCCCAGTTATTGCGCCGGGTGTAGCTCTGCCAGCCGCAAAATCATTTAGTGCATGTGCGAGCTTCAACGGATCGTCTGCTGCAAACGCAGCTCGGTAAGAAAAATGAGATCGCCCAGTGGCCGCTGAATAACAGAGGCTCGCAACGTTCACTTCTTCCAAACTCCCTTCAGCGCCCAGCATATCAGCATAACGTTTTGCAAGATCAGACAAAGCTCCCTCTGTACGAGCAGAAACCGTAAACAGCTGTTTCGTTTTAGAGGTTGAGCGCTGCTCTTCATTGGGCATGCTTGGCTCTGGAGTTTCCCCAACAATTATGTGAACATTCGTGCCACTCATTCCAAACGCACTAATTCCAGCAAAGCGTTCTTTGCCCTCCCAAGCGGTGTTTTCTAATGGAATCTTTATGGGCCAATCATCCCATGGGATATGCCTGTTAGGTTCAGAAAAATTGCGATGTAGCGGTATGGTTTTATGTTGTAGTGATAATACAACTTTAATTAAACCTGCGATTCCAGCAGCGGAGTCAAGATGTCCGACATTGGCCTTAACTGCTCCTAAATAAAGCGCATTTTCTCGGCCTTCACAAAACACTCGTCCAATTGCGCTGACCTCAATCGGATCACCAAGTGGCGTCCCCGTGCCATGAGTTTCAATGAAATCAACCTGATGTGGTTCTATTCCTGCATCCTTGAGTGCATCCCTCAACATAGCGCGTTGGGCTGGCCCGCTTGGTGTCGTCACGGTGCGGGCTTGACCGTCGTGATTAGCTGCAGATCCTTGGACGACGGCAAGCACATTGTCTCCATCAGCTTGCGCATCGGCTAACCGCTTCAATGCGATCATGCCGCAGCCTTCACCCTGTCCAAACCCATCAGCGCGCGCATCAAAAGTCTTGCACCTCCCGTCTGGCGACAACGCCGCCATCTGACAGATGCCGATCAAATGCTCCGGCGCTAGTATTAAGCTAACGCCACCTGCTAGCGCAACGTCGCTCTCACCGCTTCTTAAGGATTGGCATGCCAAATGTACCGCAAGAGACGAAGATGAGCACGCAGTGTCCAACTGGATTGCTGGACCGTGTGAGTCTAAAATATGACAGATTCGACCTGCCGTGAGACCACGAAGAGCACTGAGTTGGGCGTAACGATCAATGTCACGATTATCAGTGCAATAGATCCGCTGTGATGAATAATCATCCCAATATTGGCCGACAAAAACCCCAGTTTTTCCACCTTTGAGTGAGGTGGGTGCTATTCCAGCATGCTCTAAAGTCTCCCAGCAGACCTCCATGACCAAACGTTGTTGTGGATCAAGGCTTTCTGCTTCACGGGGGGATAAACCAAAGAACTGCGGATCAAATTGGTCGATGTTGTCGAGGTAATAACCTTGTCGAACATATATTTTACCGGGGACAGTCACAGCTGGATTATAGTGCTCATCGATGTCCCAACGATCACTTGGAATGTCGCGCAACACGTCGCGGCCTGATTTCAACAGGCTCCAAAAGTCCTGAGGCGTGCGGACGCCTCCGGGAAAACGACAGCCGATGCCAATTATCGCAATAGGTTCCCGTAAGCCTTTTCCATCAGCTTGTTTGGAAACCTTTGCGCGTAAACGTGCTATTTCAGCATTTGCGTCTTTGAGTGCTCTTGCCTGGTTTTTATGTTGCTGTGTTTCCTTAGCCATAGGTTATTGCTCTCGCAATTTGAAACGCTGTAACTTGCCCGTCGAGGTGCGTGGCAGATCATTATTGAACTCAAGCCATCTTGGGCGCTTGTGGGCGTCAAGAGTTTTTGCGCATAGCTTGACGAGTTGTTCGAACAACTCGTCTGAAGGCTCGACTCCATTCCGCAGACAAACAAAAGCTTTGGGCTTTAAAAGTCCGGCATTGTCATAATGTCCGACAACTGCGCAGTCAGCAACACTGTCATGCCCGCTCAGCACTTCCTCAATTTCAATCGGCGAAACCCAGAGTCCACCAACCTTCAGCATGTCATCTACGCGCCCTTTATGCCAATAGTAGCCATCCTTATCCTGCAAATACTGATCGCCAGTAAACAGCCATTCACCTCGAAATGAGTGCCGTGTTTTTTCTGACTGATGCAAGTAAAAAAGAGCTGTCGATTCTCCCCGAACCATCAGGTTGCCGACCACGCCTGCTTGAACATCTTTACCTTCATCGTCTACAAGTCGTACATCATATCCTCTTATTGGTTTGCCACTGCTGCCTGGCCGCACTTCTCCTGGCCTATTTGCCATAAAAGTATGATATGTTTCAGTGCATCCGATCGTATCAAGAATCTCAATCTCGGTAGTGTCTCTCCAGGTGTTCCATGTCTGCAAGGGCAACGGTTCGCCGGCAGAAATGCACATCCTTAGCGACCTAATATCGTAGCGTTTATAAAAATTGGGTAAAGAAAGAATGGCGCTGTAAATGGTGGGGACGGAGACAAATACAGTGGGTTTGAAAGTGGTGATCGCTTTAAGAACCGCTGCTGCTTGTCGGGGTGGTCCAGCATAGAGAACGCAGCTTGCTCCCACGTACCACGGAAAGATCAGGTTTCCGCCAATTCCATAGACAAAGAATAGCTTAGCGACTGAAAATGTTCGATCATTCTCGGTGATGCCGAATAGGTTTACACCCGATAACTGCGCAATCAAAGGGTAATCCTTGTGCATGTGCAAGACACCCTTTGGCACACCTGTTGTACCACTCGAATAGTGTAGTGAGCAAAAATCCTCGCGATGCGTGGTCGCTGAATCAAGTTCACTTTTTTCCCCGCCGATCCAGTCAGTAAAAGTTGTGCATTTCATGCTTTTATTATCTGTAATGATAATAACCTTAATCAAGGTGTTATGTTTTTTAATGATAGGTTCAACTAATGCTTTAAGACTATCATGGACCACTAGGATTTTGACACGTGCATCTTTGAGAATGTAGTCGTATTCATCAGTCTTAAGAAGCGTGTTCAGCCCAAGAGCAACCCCACCAATTTTGGCTGTAGCAAAAAATACGCTCACCCATTCCGGCCGATCTGGACATAAAATAGCAACACATTCGCCAAACTGTACACCTGATCGAATGAGGGCATTCCCTACTCTGTTTACTTGTTCTGAGACCTCACGAAAAGTAAAGGAGCCGTTCTCGCTAAACAGCGCGATCTTATCTCCACGATGCTCAAGATTATGCTCAAGTATCTCACAAATATTGTAGTATATTGGGAGGTCTGCCGCTTTCATCATGTTCCTTAAGCGTCATAGGCTGAGATCAACTCGCCAAAAGTTTCTGGATAGAGGTCGCCCTCAAGAATTGTCCGCGGGATGTAACCCAACTCTTTTTCGACACCAATAAGTAATTCCATAAATGCCAATGAATCGAGGCCAAAGAGGTCCAACTCGTCATCATCTTCTATATTCTCTGGGAAAGGCATTGGTGAATGTTCAGCAACCACTCGTTTAAGTTGGCTTTGAATAACATTTCGTATATCCATTCTTATCTCCTTAAGGTCATAAAGGGCAGCTTGTCGCAATTCAAAACCTTCAGAAATTCGGTTTGCATGTTAGGCAATAATTACTTTGTTGGATAACACAGAACAATAACCCCTTAAGCATTTGTCAATCTATCAATTAATCCGCCTAGCAAAATTGTTACATCTGAATTATCGATTTCCATTATTCTTATACAACCACCAGTCAAATTATTCATTGCGCAGCATAGTCCTCAAGCTGGCCTGCTGCTTATGCGGATTCATCGGATTGGGGATTATGCAGTGTCGATAGCATGTAGCCTTGTGCAGAACTTGGTGATGGAACGCAAGGTCAGATCAGGCTGTTCCAAAAAGGGTGAGTGCCGGCAATCTTCCAATAATACTGTTTCCAAAGGGGCATAAAGTTGAGCCTTTAAAGCTTCAATCTGAGCGGTGGTTCCATATTGATCCTCACGCCCTTGAATCGCCAGAACCGGAACCCGAATATAATCAATCACATCTGTAATATTCCATTCTTTAAAGTCTGCATGTAGCCAGCTGTCATTCCAGCCATAAAAAGCGTTATCTGGATTGTTGTGATATTTGCTCATACGGGCTGAAAGGTTGGTGTTTTCATAAGCCACTTTGGCCTCGGCAATTGATGCAAGCCCCATGACTTCAGTAAAAAAATGTGGCGCCATAAGGATTAGCCCGCGTACCCTGTGGTCTTCAACACTACCAGCATATATGGCGGCAATGCTGGCCCCATCACTATGTCCAAGCAATATAATTTGCTGCAATCCAGCAGCAGCGATTAATTGTGGGAGAGAGTCAACGGCTTCTCTTGTCATATAATCAAGTGGTCGGGGTAGGTCTGCTGGGTCTGACTGGCCATAGCCAGCACGTGAATAAGCCATGACACCGAACCCGCTGGCCTTTGCTAGTTTTGCTGGAAAATCGCGCCAAAGCGCAACACATCCAAGCCCCTCATGAAGTAAAAGGATTGTCGGTGCTTGATCTGGGCTTGGCCCAAAACAGCTATATTCCAATGATTTGCCGTTAGATTTTAGCTGAATGACCGGATCTTCTGACCAAATAAAATCTGACATTAGTTTTGCGACCGCAATTTAAAGCGTTGAATTTTGCCAGTTGCGGTTTTTGGCAATTCTTCCATCACCTCAATCCAGCGTGGATATTTCCATTTACCAACCTGTTCTTTCACATGGGTCTTTATGCTATTCTCCAGCCCATCAGAGCTAGCGCTATTTCGGAGCACGATATAGGCTTTTGGCTTTAATAATTTATCGTCATCAATCGCGGCAACCACGGCGGCTTCAAGGATAGCGGGGTGGGTTAAAAGAGCTTGTTCGACTTCAAAAGGTGATACCCAGATACCAGACACCTTGAACATGTCATCGGTGCGGCCACAATAGATATAGCGACCTTTTGCATTAATCTCATATTTGTCGCCTGTGCGGGTCCACCGGCCCTCAAAAGTGGCGCGGCTTTTTGCTCGTTGGTTCCAATAGCCTTCGGCTGCGGAGTCGCCGCACACCAAAAGTTCGCCTATTTCGCCAATCCCAACATCTCTATTGGCCTCATCTACAAGGCGCAATTCATAGCCCGGTACAGCCACCCCTGATGTGCCATAAACAACATCGCCTGGTCGGTTTGATAAAAAGATATGTAACATTTCGGTTGACCCAACCCCATCCAAAATCTCGGTACCAAATTTTTGCTCCCATTTTTTGCCAATTTCTTCAGGCAGGGCCTCGCCAGCGGAAATGCATAATCGTAGTTGATGTTCTGGCTTCTCCACCGGATCACAATGCACAAGCATTGCGCCAAACAGTGTTGGCACGCCGCAGAAGATTGTTGGGGCTGGGTTTCCAGCAAAAATCTCCATTACCGCAGGTGGAGTTGGGCGCCCATCAAACAAGATTGTGGTTGCGCCAACTGCCATTGGAAAGGTCATGGCATTGCCGAGACCATATGCAAAGAACAATTTTGCAGCGGAAAATACAACGTCACTTTGAATTAAGCCCAGGATTTTGGCGCCGTAGGTGTCTGATGTGGCTTGAAGGTTACCATGAACATGCCGAACACCTTTTGGCTGGCCGGTTGATCCGGATGAGTATAGCCAGAAGGCTGGCTCGTCAGCGCTAACCAACACAGCTTCCTGTTCATGCGCCCCATGGGTAAAGCTCTCATAGCTCTCAAATCCATCCTTTAGCACGTGATCACCTACCACAATTACTTTGCGTATGTGGCTGTTTTTGGCCAAAACTGGTTTCACCACTTCCAGCAAGGCGGCTGACACAAAAAGGCAGCTCGCGCGGCAATCACCAAGGATTGTTTCATAGACGGCACTGGCCAGGAGCGTATTAATTGGCACGGCGATCACGCCGGCCTTTAAACAGCCCCAGAAAACTTCAACACAATCAATAGAATCCAGCATCAAAATAGCAGCGCGTTCTTCACGCTTGATGCCGGCTTTAGTTAACGCACCAGCAACTTTGCCGCTATTGGCTGATAATGTGCCATAGCTAATACGCTTGCCGCTGGTAGATTCAATAAAGGCTATATTCTCGCCCCGACCAGCTGCGAGGTGTGTTTCGATAAAATAATGCGCAGCGTTGTGATTTGATTCTGGCATGCGCTGGATCCCCCTTTTCGGCCGATTTTCCGTCTTGGCGGCAATGGCTTGGACAAGGCCGTGACATTCACGCGCTGATTTGACGGTCTTTTTTTATAACTTTGCCAGCTGTCTCTATTAGTGCAAAAATTTATAAACATATTAATGCAGGATATTTGTTCTTTGACAATGGATCTTTGCTTGGGCCACTCTTTGCTGAAAAGGTGGCAATTAATTAACGGTGCCGGCGACCGAGTTTAAAAATGAGGCATTTATGAGCGATACTGTCATTGTCGAAAAGATTGACCAATGGGTAAAAATAACCTTGAACCGGCCCGACCGCTTGAACGCATTAAATTTGGAAATGCATATGGCGTTGCGTGCCGCATTGGAAAATTGTGATGGCACGCGCGCGGTGCTAATCACTGGAGCTGGTCGTGGCTTTTGCACGGGTCAAGACCTTGGAGACCGCAATCCTGATGGTGAGGATTGGCCCCCTGATCTCGGGCATACGCTAACCGCTTATTTCAACCCGTTGGTGCGCCTAATCACCGAACTGCCAATGCCGGTGATTTGCGCGGTGAATGGTGTTGCTGCTGGCGCTGGGGCAAATTTGGCTTTGGCCTGTGATATGGTTCTCGCGGCTCATACTGCCCGTTTTATTCAGGCCTTTTCAAAAATTGGACTGGTGCCGGATGCAGGTGGTAGTTGGGCCTTGCCAAACCGGGTTGGCCTTGCGCGGGCAATGGGTCTAGCCCTCACAGGTGATCCGCTAGATGCAACCGAGGCTGCCCAGTGGGGGTTGATTTGGAAAAGCTGCCCAGACGAAGAATTAATGCCAACAGCTACCGCGCTTGCAGCTAATTTTGCCAATGGCCCAACCGCGGCCTATGCGGGCACCAAATCTTTGATGCGCGCGGCCCTTTCCAACAGCTTTGATACGCATTTAGATGCCGAGGCACAGGAACAGCAAAAAGCCGGCCGATCGAATGATTATGCCGAAGGGGTGAGAGCTTTTCTGGCTAAACGGCCGGCCAACTTCACGGGCAATTAGATGCCCATGGCAAATTTGGGTTTAACAGGCCTCAAGAATCATCGCCACGCCCTGGCCTACGCCGACACACATGGTGCAAAGTGCATATTGGCCACCTCGTCGTTTTAGTTCATAGGCTGCGGTCAGCACCAACCGCGCCCCCGACATGCCAAGAGGATGGCCAAGAGCGATTGCCCCGCCATTTGGGTTTACATGCGATGCATCATCGGCGACGCCCAGTTCCCGTAAACAGGCGAGCCCCTGAGCTGCAAAGGCTTCATTGATTTCAATCACATCCATATCATCAATGGCAAGGCCAGTCATAGCCATCACTTTACGTGTTGCCGGCACAGGCCCAATACCCATTATCCGGGGAGCAACTCCGGCGGCGGCAACGCCCAATATACGTGCTATTGATTTCAAACCATGGGTTTCTAATCCCTTTTTTGATGCCAACAGTAAGGCAGCTGCGCCATCATTCACGCCGGATGCATTGCCAGCAGTAACGGTGGATTTAGGTCCGTTGATCCCGCCTAACTTGTTCAGCTTTTCCAGACTGGTTTTAGGGCGCGGATGTTCATCTCGGTCAATTACAATCGTGTCGCCACGCCGCTGCTCAATGTGCACTGGTAGAATTTCATCAGCGAAAATACCGGCCGCATCTGCGGCAGCCCAGCGCTGCTGAGACCGCAGCGCAAATGCATCTTGATCGGCTTTTGCAACCTTGTATTCAGACGCGACATTATCGGCTGTTTCTGGCATGGAGTCGACGCCAAAGGAGGCTTCTATTTTAGGGTTGATAAAACGCCAGCCGATAGTTGTATCAAAAATCTGATTACTGCGGCTAAAGGCAGTATCTGCTTTTGGCATGATAAAAGGGGCGCGGCTCATACTTTCAACTCCGCCAGCAATGGCCACTTCATAATCACCGGCGCGGATCCCTCGCGCGACAGTGGCCACTGCATCCATGCCTGATGCGCATAGTCTATTTATCGTGCTTCCCGGAACCTCCACTGGCAACCCGGCCAAAAGCAGGGCCATTCGCGCCACATTACGATTGTCTTCGCCGGCTTGATTGGCAGCACCAAAAATCACCTCATCAATTGCCATTGGTTCAAGTGAAGGATGCCGGTCCATCAATCCTTTAATAACATGAGCAGCCAGATCATCGGGGCGCATCTTGGCCAAGGCTCCACCGTAGCGGCCGATTGGTGTACGGATTGCGTCACATATAAATGCGTCCATGGTGTCTTTCTGCCTGCAATACCGCTAGTCAGTTTGGCTTACGCTCAAACGCCAAGATAGCGGGCTGTCAAATCTGGCGTCTCCAGCAAGGATGCCGAGTCACCATCCCAGACAGTACGTCCCTTATCCAGAATATAATGGTGATCAGCTAGCTTGGCTATTGCTTTTACGTTCTTGTCGATGATTAGGATAGATTGGCCTTCGGCTTTCAGCGCATTCAAACAATCCCAGATTTGCCTGCGGATAATGGGGGCCAATCCTTCGGTGGCTTCATCTAGAATCAATAATTTTGGATTGGTCATTAAGGCTCGCCCAATTGCCAGCATCTGTTGCTCGCCGCCGGACAGATGATTGCCTGAATGATCAACTCTTTCGGCAAGCCTTGGAAACAACGTCAGTACCCGTTCGAAATGCCAGTGCGATTGGCTTTTATTCTGTGGCGGTCGAAAAAAGGTTTGCAGGTTTTCTGCCACAGTCAGATTGGAAAAGATCTGCCGTCCCTCTGGCACAAGGCCAATACCGGCACGGGCGATTTCAAATGGCATAATATCTGGCTGGTTATCCCCAAATCGGTGAATTTTTCCGCCAATTAGGGGCAACTGTCCCATGATGGTACGAACCGTTGTAGTTTTGCCCATACCATTGCGACCCATCAGCGATACACAGGCGCCAGGGGCAACAGACAAAGAAACGTCAAAAAGAACTTGTCCCATCCCATAGCCGGATTCAACTGATTGAAGTTGAAGCATTTTTTACTCCTCACCGCCAAGATAGGCAAGTTTAACTGCTTCATTGGCGCTGATTTCTGCAGCTGTGCCGGCGGCAATCACTGCGCCTTCAACCATTACCGTCAATCGGTCAGCAAGGCGAAAAACGGCATCCATATCATGTTCTATCAGCAAAATGGCAACTGTGCCGCGTAACCCCTCTATAATATCTGCCATACGTTGGCTGTCTTCAGGGCCGGCACCGGCCATTGGTTCATCCAATAAAAGTAGGCTTGGCGATGTGGCAAGTGCAAGGGCGAGTTCTAGCATGCGTCGTTCGCCATGGGCTAGATCGCCAACCCGCTGTTCCGCGCGCTTCTCCAACCCCACCCGCTCCAAAATGGCTTTTCCGCCTCTAATCAATTGCCTGTCTGAAAAGGCAGGCCGCAAAAACCGAAAGCTCTGCCCAAGGCGTGCCTGCTCGGCAATAATACCATTTTCCATAACCGTGAAATCCATCAGCACATTGCTGATCTGGAATGATCGGCCAATGCCTGCCTTAACTCGATCAGGCACCGACAATGCGGTAATCTCACTGCCATTTAGGGAGATCTGTCCACTGTCTTGCTTCTGCGCGCCATAGATTTGCTGAATTAGGGTTGTCTTTCCAGCACCATTTGGGCCAATCAACGCATGGATCTCTCCAGGCATGACAGTCAATGATAGATCACTTGTTGCCTTAACTGCGCCAAAGGATTTGTTTAAATTTAGCAGGTTTAGAATGGGCTGGCTCATATTATTGCCCAGCCTTGCCACGCTTTTGGTTGCTTGTTGATTGATTTCGGGTAGCTATTAAGCCAACAAGACCCCCCCGACCAAACAGCACTACCATGATCAGCAAAGGGCCAAACAGGATCATCCAGTTTTCCGCATAGGCCGGCGCAACTGCACCCAGCAGCATCGGTAGACTTTCTTCCAGTAATAGAAACACAATTGCGCCCAACAACGGGCCGGCTAAGGTGCCAAGCCCACCAAGAATGATAATAATCATTAGTTCACCAGAACGCGTCCAATGCATGATATCGGGTGATACATATTCCTGCCAATTAGCAAATAGAACGCCCGCAAGCCCGCAAATTACTGCTGAAATGACATAACCGGTGATCTTGAAACGAAGTGGCTCTAAACCCATTGCTTCGATACGCGATTCATTGCTCTTGATCGCTCGCAAAGTCACCCCAAACCTTGAGCGGACAATAAACATCAACCCCAGCCCTACCAGTGCTAGCGCCACCCAGATCAGGAAATATAGTCGTAACGGATCATAAAGATCAATCAGGCCAAATTCGGCACGATCAATGCTCATCCCGTCATCGCCACCAAACTGTTCTAGTGAAACGAATAAAAAAAACAGCATCTGTGCAAAAGCCAGGGTGATCATAATGAAATAAATACCGCTTGTTCTTAGCGCCAAATAGCCAATTATCAGCCCCATTAGCCCGCAAACAATCATCCCAAGCAGAATATGCGCCCAGCCATTTGTAAGGCCGTAGAACTCCCCAATGCCAACACAATAAGCCCCAATGCCAATAAAGGCGGCATGGCCAAAAGACACCATCCCACCATATCCAAGCACGAGATTTAGTCCCATAGCCGCCATTCCAAGTAGCATGATCCGCATCGCCACATCATTCCAGAATGGCAAATCGGCAAAATGAGTAAAAATGGGAAATACGGCAAACCCACCGATCAACAGCCATAGCAGCCGATTGGCTTTTATACCATCACCGGCAAGTGCTAGAAATTGTGACAAACCAGACATGAGGTTAACCCTTTGCTGGAAATAGGCCTGTTGGCCGGAAGATCAGCACTACCGCCATCAGGATATAGACCAGCATCGACGCCAGTGCTGGCCCAGCTCCATCGGCAGTTGCCTGTTCGACAAATAACCGCAGAATTGAGGGTAAAAAAACCCGCCCCAGCGTGTCAACCAATCCTACAATAATTGCCGCAACAAACGCACCGCGCACCGAACCGATACCGCCAATAATAATCACCACCAAGGAAAGTATCAAAAGTGGTTCCCCCATGCCGGATTGCACTGCTGTAAGCGGTCCCAGCATCATCCCTGCTACACCAGCAAGACAGGCACCAGTGGCAAAAATTAATCGGAACAGCGTTTTAATGTTAATGCCCAATGCAGCAGTCATCTCCGGGTTGTTGGCACCGGCTCTCACCATCGCACCAATGCGGGTTCGTGAAACGAGCAAATGAATGCCAACCGCACATAAAAGCCCAACAATAATTACCCCTAGGCGATAAGCTGGATAGGGCGTTGCGGGTAGAATTTCCACAAAGCCAGAAAGTGAGTGCGGCAAGTCAGAAAACAATGCTGCAGGCCCAAAACTGACACGTATTGCTTCATTAAAAAATAGAATCAGGCCAAAAGTTGCCAAAACCTGTTCCATATGATCACGCCGATATAAATGCCGGATGATTAGAAATTCCAACAAATAGCCGCTGGCAAAAGTCACTGGTATAGCCAGCAACACACCTAGATAAAAATTACCACTAGCTTGGGTGATGGCTGCAGCGGCGTAAGCACCAATCATTACCTGTGAGCCATGCGCAAGAAACACAAAATCCATAATTCCGAGAATTAGGGTTAAACCGGCGGCAACCAAAAATAAGGTGACGCCAGCCTGCAGGCCGTTGAAGGTCTGTTCGAGTATAAGAGTAAAAGTCATAAGTCGAAACCGCTCGCGTTATATACGCTTTTATCGGGCAATATTTGGTCAGCCAGCAATGGTCCAGCACCGCTGGCTGACGGAGATGATTAGAATTTACACTGTTTTGCGTAGGAATCGGCATGGTCGGTAAAGACTGTTCCGGTTACCTTGGTTGTAACAACGCCATCAGCATCTTTCACCGCTTCGCGAAGATAGATATTCTGGATGGGGAATTGGTTCGTGTTCATTTTCAGATTGCCACGGGTTGTTGGGATATTGCCTGCAGCCAGAACGGCACGCATTTTACCTGTGTCCTTGCTGCCAGACTTAGCAATCGCATGATCAATTGCTAGAATTGTATCATAGGCCTGGGCAGCATAGAATGATGGGTAGCCCCCAAATTTAGCTTTGTAGTCAGCAACAAATTTTTTGTTGATGGCATTGTCTAGATCAGGTGACCAAGTTTGCGTGCCAAGAATTCCAATAGCTGCATCCTTCAACGCTGGCAATGACACACCGTCAACCGAGAAGACGGTGTATAGCTTGCTTACCGAGTCCATGCCGGCCTGTTTCCATTGTTTAACAAAATTAATTCCCATGCCACCTGGCTGGAAGATCATAGTCGCGTCGGCTCCTGCCGCGCGAAGAGCGGATAGCTCGGCCTGAAAGTCTGATTGGCCAAGTTTGGTATAGACCTCACCCTTGATGGTGCCTTTATAGTAGCGTTTAAACCCTGCCAGCATATCCTTGCCAGCCTGATAATTTGGTGCCATCAGATAAACAGATTTAATCCCGGCATCCTGCATGTGTTTTCCCATACCTTCAGGGGTCTGGTCATTCTGCCATGACATTGAGACAAAATTCTTGTTACATTGGGAGCCAGCAATCGGCGAGGGGCCGGCGTTAGAGCTAATTAATAAAGTGCCGTTGCGAGTCACTGGCTTGTGTATTGCCATTAGTAGATTAGACCAGATAACTCCGGCCACAACATCTACCCTGTCGCTTTTCATCAGGCGGTTGGCCAATTGCTTGGCTACATCTGGCTTACGTTGGTCGTCAGCAAAAATGACTTCGGCATCCATGCCGCCAAGCTTGCCGCCCTTATGCTCCATTGCCAGATTAACGGCATTTTGCATCTGCTTGCCAATAATGCCAGCCCCACCAGACAATGTGGTCATATAGCCAATTTTAACCGACTCAGCGAATGCTGTTCCGGCACTCATTGCTGCACTGATTGCGCAAATAGTCATAAATTTTTTCATAAATTCCTCCCTTTTTTGAAACTTTGACCCTAATTTATGGCCTAAGTCTTACCCATTTTGACTGTCTTGTTATTTATGAATCAACATCATTGACAATTATGAGGCGTCACGCAACGAACTTTAACTAACTTTTGAAATTGTCATGCGGCATTATTGGCTATTTCTAATAAAACTGGCATCAAATAGGTCTTAAATAAAGCTGGGTTTTCGCTCATAGGGAAATGCCCTATGCCCGTCATAACGGTTGCTTTTGAACCTTTTATTCGGCTCGCTGTTTCTAATGTGCGTTCGGGTGTGCATGAGCAGTCATATTCACCGGACATAAGATAAACTGGGCAGGCTTTTGTGTCGATTTGTGGTGAACGTTCATCAAAATCACCATCTAGCCAATAAAAATGCAGATCGCCTTTGAAAACGCCTGGCCCGCCTTGCATATAATGCCACAAGGTTTCCCATCGATACTCATCGGGACTGGTTGGGGCCACCTGTGATGAGACAAAGGCGGCCTGTATCTCGCCGCCATGAACATCAGGTCGGTGCAGCCATTCTAGGTTATAATAAGGTTCTAATTTATCAGCGCCTTCCAGTGCGATCATCGCGCGAAAATAGGCCGGATTTTCCAAGGCCAGATGGCAAACGATACGTCCCCCCATCGAGCAGCCCATAACCACCGGTGATTGCAAATCTAGTGCAAAACATACATCGCTAATGATCCGTTTGTAGCCATCAACGGTTAATTTATAATCGCTGTCGCGAAATCCTTTTGGCGGGTTTGATTTTCCATGCCAAGGAAGGTCAAAGGCAATCACTCGAAAGCGACTTGTAACGTCGGGATCCGACAGAATATGCCGAAACTGCCGCGCATCTGATCCGGCGGTGTGAAGACATAACAGCGGAATACCAGTTCCCGACTCTTCCATATAAATCCGGCAGTCATCTCCGGCAATGTTCAGCGTGAAATAGCGGCCTTTCATAGGCTCGAATTCAACCGCCATTTTCGTCTCCTTTATCGCCGCGCATCACTGCAATGATATCTTTGAAATATTGTAAATTCTGCATTAGGGGCAATAAGGTGCCATCAATCTCTACAATCCCTTTTGGCAACATCGCAAAAAGATCGTGATAATCGCGCGGTGGCACGGCTTGCCAATGTTTGGCCCAGCTCTCATTACTGGCGCGAATGGAAAAGCTGCCAGTATCGGTAGGTAAATGCCTCTGGCGGATTTTGGTGATTTTGCCTGCGACAATGGTGATTAGATGATCATCATCACCAACGCCAAGAACAAACGTCAAATTGACCCAGCGCCCTTGATGCACCAATCGTCTATTGGCGTTAACACGTTTCTGCATCTCGTCAATCGTCAAATGCCCTCGCCCTTTTCTCTCTTGTGAACTAACATGCCCATGCGCTAATAAATAGTTAAATCGCGCTAGCTGACAAGGCGCGTTATCAACATCCACAAGCCAATTGCGCCGATCAGGTAAGATGCTGGAATGGCAATCAATCGTCGATACCAAAGCGCATTTCCAGCCGCCACTCCAAAAAGCAAAAAGGCCGGAACAAGAACGGCAAGCTGCCCAAGTTCAACCCCGATATTAAAGCCGATCAAGCTGATAATGAATTGACCATCGGCAAGGCCAATATCGCCAAGAACGCTGGCAAAACCGAGACCATGAAGAAGGCCAAACACGAAAATCACCACAAGCCGTCCAGCATGAAGCCGTTCGCTTCGCAGATTTTCGAAAGCCACATAAATGATTGAGGCG
>CAJYBL010000002.1 GCA_913064995.1 uncultured Alphaproteobacteria bacterium | reverse complement strand
CTAAATCCCGGCAACAGGTATTTCAATAGGCGTCAGTCGCCTAGCTGCCGCGCTCACCCTACTTGGCAAAGCCGACACCAAGACCACGCAGGATTTGGTGGTCTTGCTGGTCATGGATAAAACCCGTTTGGTGGAAACTTCTGAGTTGGTTAAAACCCTCAGAAATTCAGGCATACGCGCTGAAATGTATATGGGTGACAGTGGAATGAAAGCACAAATGCGTTATGCAGATAACCGCAATGCCCGCCTTGTGGTCATAGAGGGTGAGGATGAGCTAGCCGCCGGTATTGTAACCCTGAAAGACCTTCAATTGGGGCAACAAAATGCCCAAAACATTAAAGATAATGAAGAGTGGCGCGCCTCTGAGCATGCGCAAACACAAGTTTCCCGCACGGACCTGGCTCAGAAAATCAAAGAAATACTCTCTTAGCCTTTTCTATTATTGATATAATATTCATATTATGTGAATATTATGGCTAAAAAATGCAAATAATTTGGGTAATTTTATATTTATGAAGTTCATTTTTCATGTATATTGTAAATAAATTCATTTTTCTTGATTTATTGATGAATTTCTGACATAAAAACACCATGACCCGATTAACCACAGCAAATGATGTAATTGATGCCCTAGGAGGGACGCAGGCCGTCGCGCGCTTGCTCAATGTCGGCGCATCTGCTGTATGACATTGCCCGTAAATTGCCCGATGGTGCCGAAGTCGAAATTGCGGTAAGTGACGGTCATGCCATGATTAGTGCTGGACGCTCTAGCTTTCGGCTCCCAACCTTGCCGGTTGAGGATTTTCCAGCGATCAGCAGCAGTGAATTGCCGGTGAATTTCTCGCTCACTGCCGCTGACATGCGCGATTTGATTGATACCACAAGATTTGCCATTTCGACTGAAGAAACGCGCTATTATCTGAATGGTATTTATATTCACAAAGCCGAATCTGGTGAATTATGCGCCGTGGCAACCGATGGGCATCGTCTGGCGATGACCCGTCAGGCATTGCCGTCAGGTGCCGCGCAGATGCCGTCAATTATTTTGCCACGCAAAGCCGTTAGCGAATTGCGCAAGCTGCTTGATGATTTTGACGGTGATGTTTTTGTTGGCCTGTCCGAAACACGGGCTGAATTTCGGTTTGGCGTTGTGCGCCTGACCAGCAAATTGATCGATGGTACATTCCCTGATTATACGCGCGTCATTCCGGTTGGAAATGACCGCATCATGAAGGTTGATGCCAGCGCTTTTTCCGCCGCAGTTGATCGTGTATCGACAATCGCTTCAGAGAAATCACGTTCGGTCAAAATGGGGCTTAAGCCAGGTGTTTTAACCTTGTCTGCCAGCAATACTGATGCCTCTAGCGCAACCGAAGAATTGGAAGTTAGCTATGATGGCCCTGAAATGGAAATCGGCTTTAACGCACGTTATCTGTTGGATATTGCCGGCCAGGTCAATAGTGATATGGTTGAATTTGCGCTGGCTGATCAGGGGTCGCCAAGTTTGGTACGCGCCCCGGGTGATGAAGCGAGTTTGTTTGTTTTGATGCCAATGCGTGTGTGAGTGACATTTGACTAGCGTTTCGCCAAAGATAAAACCGGTTGTTGCCCTTGAGGTTGACAATACGAATGCTTCTAAACGCAGTTGGTTGTCACGTCTAAAACTGGATCATTTCCGTAATTACCAACAAGCCGATCTTGCCATCCATGCCGGTCAATTGGTGATTCTTGGAGATAATGGTGCTGGCAAGACCAATCTATTAGAAGCTGTGTCATTGTTGGCGCCCGGGCGCGGTATGCGGCGGGCCAAAACCGAACATCTGGCTTATCGGGCAAGCGGTTTTGAGACCACATCCGGCATTGCTGATGATGATGACGCTGACCGGCTTGATTGGGCTGTTGCGGCCACGCTGGAAAATGAAGATGGCACTGTGCAAATTGGCACGGGCGTTCCGCCATCGGCAAAACAGGGCAACCGGATCATGCGCCTTGAAGGCGTAACGGTTTCACAAGCCGATCTTGGCAGCCGCTTGGCGGTGTCATGGCTGACCCCGCAGATGGATGGTATTTTTCTGGACAGTCCGGCGGCGCGGCGGCGCTTTCTTGACCGTTTGGTGATTGCTTTTGATCCGGCGCATATTGGCCGCATGTTGCGCTATGAAAAGGCACTTCGTCAACGCGCGCACCTGCTAATCGAACAGCGTGGTGATGATTCGTGGTTTAGCGCGCTTGAATCGGTTCTTGCCGAAACCGCGGTGGCGGTGACCGCAGCGCGTCAATCGTTGATCAAGGAGTTAAACCAAGAATCGGCGCGTGGCTGGTTTGGCTTTCCCGGGGCTGAACTATTGCTTGGCGGCGATACCGAAAACTGGCTGTCAGACATGCCGGCGCTTGCGGTTGAAGATCAGTTGATACTTGCCGCCCGTACGGCAAGGCTGAATGGTGATCTTGCCATGCCCGGCCCGCATGCCAGTGAATTTCAGGCTTTGCATCTTGCCAGTCAGGTGCCGGCAAATCGGGCATCGACAGGACAGCAAAAAGCCATGCTTATTGCGGTGATTTTGGCGCATGCCCGATTGCAGGATCGGCGGCTTGGGCGGGTGCCGGTAATGTTGTTTGACGATGTGGCGGCGCATCTTGATGCCAAGCGGCGCGGCGCGTTGTTTGACGCGGTACAATCGCTTGGCGGCCAATGCTGGTACAGCGGTACCGATGAAGGACAATTTAAAGAGCTTTTGAAAACAGCACAACTTGTGAAGATTTTGCCAGCAAAAATTGCTGGCGAAACACCAGTCTTTGAGGTGATATGATGATTGACGATGAAACCCCGATCATAGAAGAAGGTTACGGTGCCGATTCGATCAAGGTCCTTCGTGGCCTTGATGCAGTGCGCAAACGCCCGGGAATGTATATCGGCGACACCGATGACGGATCAGGCCTTCATCATATGGTCTATGAGGTGGTTGATAATGCCATTGACGAGGCACTTGCCGGTCATTGCGATATTATTATTGTAAAGCTGAATGCTGATGGGTCAGTAACGGTTACCGATAATGGCCGCGGGATTCCAGTTGATATCCATACTGAAGAGGGTGTTTCGGCTGCCGAGGTCATTATGACCCAGCTTCACGCTGGTGGTAAGTTCGACAATAATTCCTATAAAGTTTCAGGCGGCCTTCACGGCGTTGGCGTGTCGGTTGTGAATGCCTTGTCAGAATGGTTGGAATTGGTGATTTTCCGAAATGAAAAACAGCATCAGATCACCTTTAAAATGGGCGAAGCCGCTGGGCCTTTAGAAATCATCGGTGACGCTGTTGGTCAGAGTGGCACGCATGTTACTTTCATGCCATCGACTGAAATTTTTGCGCATATCAATTTTGAATTCAGCACATTGGAACATCGGCTCCGCGAACTGGCGTTTTTGAATAGCGGCGTTCGGATTCGGCTAGCCGATGAACGCACCGCCGATGGTGTCGTATCCGAATTTTATTTTGATGGCGGCCTAATGGCCTTTGTTGAATATCTGAACCGATCGCGCAATTCGCTTCACCCCACGATAATTGCCAATAGCGAACGTGATGATATTACTGTTGAACTGGCATTGGCATGGACGGATTCTTTCCATGAAAACACGCTTTGCTTTACCAATAATATTCCACAACGAGATGGCGGTGCGCATCTTGCAGGCTTTCGTGGCGCGATGACGCGCGTGGTAAATAATTATGCCCAGCAAAGCGGCATTGCCAAAAAGGAAAAGGTGCAGTTAACTGGCGAAGATTCGCGCGAAGGCTTAACAGCGATTGTTTCGGTCAAGGTGCCAGATCCTAAATTTTCGTCACAGACCAAAGATAAATTGGTTTCGTCTGAGGTTCGACCGGTTGTGGAAAATTCTGTTGCCGATTGCTTGACGCAATGGTTTGAAGAGCATCCCGCTGATGCCAAGCGGATTGTGTCAAAAGCCTATGAAGCTGCAGCCGCACGCGAGGCGGCACGCAAGGCGCGTGATTTGACACGGCGTAAAGGGGTTATGGATATTGCCAGTCTCCCGGGGAAATTGGCCGATTGTCAAGAGCGTGATCCGGCAAAATCTGAAGTTTTTCTAGTTGAGGGTGATTCGGCCGGCGGGTCAGCAAAACAAGGGCGTGATCGGGCTAATCAGGCAATTTTACCGCTTCGCGGCAAAATCTTGAATGTTGAACGGGCGCGGCTTGATAAAATGCTGTCATCGGTTGAAATTGGCACGCTGATCACCGCGCTTGGTGCGGGTGTTGGCAATGCTGACATGGATGTTGAAAAAATCCGCTATCACAAAGTCATCATCATGACCGATGCGGATGTTGATGGAAGTCATATTCGTACATTGCTTTTGACCTTTTTTTTCCGCCATATGCGGCCCTTGATTGAAAAAGGCTATCTTTACATTGCCCAGCCACCTCTGTTTCGTGCTAAGCGCGGTCAGTCTGAGGTCTATCTAAAAGATCAACGCGATCTTGATATCTATTTGATGGATGCTGGCTTGAAAGATGCTGTTCTGATCACCGCTGATGGCAATCAGATGGCTGGTGCCGACCTTGTTGATGTTGCCAATCTGGCGGTGGCGACAAGCCGTCTTATTGAAACGGTTGGTCGCCAGCTTGGTAATCGTGATGTGATTGAACAGGGCGCTATTGCTGGGTTGATCAATCCGTCGATGCTGGATAATGCCATGGCTGCTGAGAGTCTTGCCAACCGGCTTGAGGCCACGGCGGATAGTCTTGAAAAAGGCTGGTCGGGCATGGTTGAACAAACGGATAATGGCCCTGCAATTGTAGTTCAACGCCGCCTTCGTGGCATTACGGAACGTCATATTATTGATCTGCGCATCGTTTCGACCGGCGAAGCTCGCCGGCTTGATGAGGCGGCAACCCATTTGCAAACAATTTATGGCAAACCTGCCAGTTTGCGATACGCCAACCAGCAGATTACCATTAATGGCCCATCCGAATTGTCGCAGCTGATTTTCCAGACTGGCCGCAAAGGTGCACAAATTTCGCGTTACAAGGGTCTTGGCGAAATGAATCCAAGCCAACTTTGGGAAACAACGCTTGATCCTGAACAGCGGATTTTGTTGCAAGTGACAATCGAGCAAGAAGATGAAGCCGATAATGCCTTTTCCACCTTGATGGGCGAAGCGGTTGAAGAGCGGCGTAACTTCATTCAGGAAAATGCGCTTCGGGTGGCCAATCTTGATGTCTAATGCTGGCTAGAAACCGGCAAAAATAAAGGACATATCATGATGATTCGGCAATATTACAAAGATGCCGATGCCGGTTTTGACAGTGCCATTGATGTTGGGGTGATTTTGACCATCCGGTGGGTGGCGATCATTGGCCAAGGCGCGGCGCTTTTATTCACCCATCTGTTGTTACAGCTTGATCTGCCATTATTGCCAGCGCTGTTTGTGATCAGCCTGTCGATCGTGGTGAATCTGTGGCAAATCATGAAAAGCCCGCAAAGCCGTCAACGTCAACGCCATAATTCCTTTGCGCTTGGGTTTGATGTGGTGCAGCTAGCAGCGCTTCTTTATCTGACAGGCGGCTTGTTAAATCCGTTTTCGGTTATGATTCTGGCGCCGGTGGTGGTGTCGGCAGCCGTGTTGCGGCGCAAATCAACCTTGATGTTGATTGGTCTGGTTGCCGCCTCGGTCAGTTTTCTGGCTTTTTTCAATCATCCGCTTGCATGGCAAGCGACGATTGAATTTCCGCCCTATTATCTTGTTGGGGTCTGGATGGCGTTGATTTTATCAAGCTGTTTTCTGGGTGGATATACATGGTGGGTTGCTTCAAATGCGCGCCGCTTATCAACCGCATTGACCGAAGCAAGATTGGCCATTGCCGAAGAACAGCAGGTGCGCGCGCTTGGCTCTTTGGCAACCGCAGCAGCGCATAAGCTTGGATCACCATTAAATACCATTACCGTGATTGGCCATGAGCTGGCGCGTGACATCTCGCCCGATGATCCGATTTATGAAGATATCCAGCTTCTTCGTGCCGAAATCGAACGTTGCCGTGTGATTCTAAGCGAGCTTGATGTGGTTCAAGGTCGCCGCGCCATTGCCGAAGAACCGCCAGTGCCGGTAACGCTTCTTGTTGATGAAGTGATTTATCAGCGGCTTGGCAACGATGATATCAATTTTGTTGTCACCAATAGCGGCAAAGATGATCTTGATATTCCGCTGGTGAAGTACCGTCCTGAATGGCTTCATGCCCTGGAAAATCTATTACAAAATGCCAAACAATTTGCAGTTCGTGAGGTCAATATCCATATAGACTGGGTAGGCAACGATATTCGCGTTGAAATTTGGGATGATGGCCCAGGGTTTTCGGCTTCGATTCTGGCGCAGGCGGGCCAGCCTTGGAATAGTAGCCGCAGCGGAACAGGTGGGCATCGTGGCCTTGGTCTGTTTATTGCGCGAAGCCTGCTCGAATCGATTGGTGGCTCGGTACAATTTGGCAACGCGGCTGGCGGTGGTGGGTTGGTTGAATTAAGAGTGCCGCGTTCGGCATTATAAAAGATGCGGCATTTAGTTGATTGGGGCAGGGCTGAACCGACAAGGGCTCGGCTGTTAGATTGGCATATATTGGTTAAGTGGGCATGGCTGTGACGGACAAAACATTACTGATTCTTGACGATGATGCGCCGCTTCGTGGCCGGCTGCGCCGCGCCATGGAAGTGCGCGGATTTGAGGTCATTGATGCTGGCACCGTTCAAGAAGGTGTCGAGATGGTGCGTAAAACCCCACCTGCCTTCGCCATTCTTGATATGAAGCTTGAAGATGGAACCGGCCTGACGTTGGTTCAAGAATTGCGCAAAAAACGCGCCGATTGCCGAATTGTGATGCTAACTGGCTTTGGCAATATCGCTACGGCGGTGGCAGCGGTCAAAGCTGGGGCGCTGGATTATCTGCCAAAACCGGCTGACCCTGATCAAATCACCTCAGCATTAACGCAATCAGGTGATGAAATGCCACCACTACCGCAGGATCCAATGAGTGCTGATCGGGTGCGCTGGGAGCATATTCAGCGCGTTTATGAACAATGCGGCCGCAATGTTTCGGAAACCGCGCGCCGGTTAAGAATGCACCGCCGCACGTTGCAACGTATTTTGAGCAAGCACGCCCCGCGCAATTGACCTTATTGGCCTAGAGGATTAAACCTTCTTAATTGTGATCTTTCGGCAGTGATTGCACCACAAAGGCCGGCTCTGAGGATTTTCGAAATGAAAAAATCATATCGCTTTTTAAGTGGTGTCGATGACGCTGCTTTTTGTCAGCGTGTTTCTGACGTTCTTGCCGAAGGTTATATTTTATATGGCAACCCGGTTATGATCATGGATAATGGCAATCGCATTGTGGGACAGGCGGTGATTTTGCCAGATATGGTTCAAGATCATCAAGCGTTTAAACAGGATCAATCATCGTGACTGATAAGGATTATCAAATCGCCACAAAACTGGTTCGTGGTGGCCAGCATCGCTCTGAAAATCGTGAAACCTCAGAAGCGCTGTATATGACTTCGGGCTTTGTCTATGACTCGGCCGAACAGGCGGCGGCGGCGTTTCGTGATGAAATTGATACTTTTGTCTATTCACGCTATGGCAACCCAACGGTCAAAATGTTTGAACAGCGTTTGGCGCTTCTTGAAGGTGCCGAGGCTTGCCGCGCGACCGGAACCGGCATGGCAGCGGTATTCGGTGCCCTGGCATGCCAGCTTAAAAGCGGTGACCGTGTCGTGGCTAGTCGTGCGCTTTTTGGTGCTTGCCATGCAATTTTGACAAAAATCCTGCCAAAATGGGGGGTGAAGACCGAGTTGATTGACGGCACTGATCTTGCTGCATGGAAAGCTGCGTTAGAAACACCTGCCAAGCTGGTATTTTTGGAAAGCCCGTCAAATCCAGTTCTTGAGCTTGTTGATATTGCTGCGGTTTGTGATCTTGCCCATGATGCTGGCGCGCTTGTTCTGGTCGATAATGTTTTTGCCTCGCCGCTTTATCAAAAGCCGCTCGAATTGGGGGCTGATATCGTTATTTATTCAACCACCAAACATATTGACGGTCAGGGTCGGTTGCTTGGTGGTGCGGTTCTTGGCAAGGCCAGCTTTGTTGAAGATGTGTTTTTACCTTTTTACCGCCAAACGGGGGCTGCGATCAGCGCCTTTAATGCTTGGGTAATGCTGAAATCACTTGAAACATTGCCGCTTCGGGTTGCTGCGCAAACCAAAAATGCGGCGCATGTGGCGGCGTTTCTGCATAATCATCCAAAGGTGAAATCAATCAGCTATCCTGGCCATGACAGCCATCCGCAGCATGATCTTGCGAAAGGGCAAATGAGTGGTTTTGGCAATATGCTTGCCTTTGAAATTGATGGGGATCAGGCGGCGGCTTTTCGCTTTTTGAATGGGCTTACGCTGATCGATATCTCGAATAATCTTGGTGATTCAAAATCGCTTGCCTGTCATCCTTTCACCACAACGCACGCCAATCTGACCGATGCCGACAGGGCCAACCTGAATATCACACAATCGCATATAAGGCTGTCGGTTGGTTTAGAGGATAAAATCGATTTGATTGCCGATCTTGAGTCGGCCTTGGCGGCGATAGGGTAAAACGGATCATGGCAGCTGCGGCGATCTGCCATGATATTTTGGTCTTATTCATTCCGAAATCGACCTGATTTATTATAGCCGCTACCCTTTTTAACAAAAGGTGAGAGGGAGACCGTGGCTCGCATGCAAAATGATGAAACCTATATCGCCTGCTGAACTGTTTCTTTTTGGCCTGATAGGGGCGTGCGCGCCAACCAATCCAAGACCGGCCGTTTCAACCAATATGGATCCTGCTTTGCCAGCGTTATCCTATAGCTGGAAAACCAACTATGCGGCGGTAATGGCACCGCCAGTTGCTGTTCAGCAAAAGCAAATGCCACCTGCGACAAGCGGTAGTTTGATCGCGCCTTTATGACGTCACTCTCATTTGAGAATGATCAGGCAACAGCGGTCTTTTGTTGTCGCGGTGCCGATCTGTAACCTGTCCTTTAGCTATTTTTTCCATATGATCATGTTGTCTCTGCCTTGTGTCGGTGAAGCTGGCTGCTTATATCATTATCGATAGTCCAATGACTCTAATTAGCTAAAGCTTGGCCTTTCGTCTACGCTGATCCGGCCTTATGACATTGAAAATTAAAGGATAAAATTCGTGAACTTTTTTGCTGATATACTGTCCAGCTTGTTTGATCGCAAGCTTGGCCTTGCTAACCGTATTGAAGATGATAACAAGCCGATTGACGATTTGTGTCAGGCATTATTATCAAGTCGCGGCGATGTGTCGGGCATGTCGCTTGCGCAATTGATTCTTGAACGCTATGCCGATCTTGATGATGACGACAAGCTGGCTTGGTTTTTGCTTTTGGCAAATGACATGGATGTTCCTGCCGAGGTTGCGATTGCGGCAATCAAGGCCTATCAGGACGCACCATCTGCCAAAAACTATGAAGCGATGACGGCTGCGGTTGAGCCTGCCCGATTGCAATTGATTCGCCGGTTGAACCAAACGCATGACGCCACAGCCAAATTGGTGGCAATGCGCGAAGATTTGATCCGGTTTCTTCCCGAACACCCGGACCTTGGCAAATTAAATGTCGATTTCAAACATTTGTTTGCATCATGGTTTAACCGTGGATTCCTTGTTTTGCGACCGATCAACTGGTCAAGTCCGGCGCATATTCTGGAGAAGATCATCACCTATGAATCGGTTCACGAGATTGAAAATTGGGATGATTTGCGTCGCCGGTTACAGCCTGACGATCGCCGCTGTTTTGCATTTTTCCATCCGGCAATGCCTGATGAACCGTTGATCTTTGTCGAGGTGGCATTGACCAAAGGAACCCCAAATTCGATTCAAAGCGTCCTTCTTGAAAACCGCGATGCGATGGCGGCTGAAAAGGCCGATACGGCGGCCTTTTATTCAATTTCGAATTGTCAGGCGGGTCTTGCTGGCATTTCCTTTGGCAATTCATTGATCAAAACCGTGGTTCAGCATTTGCTGCGCGAATTGCCCCAAATTCGGAATTTCGTCACCTTATCGCCAATTCCTGGGCTGGTAAAATGGCTTCGTGAAACTGGTAATTTTGATGCTGACGCGACAGCTGAAACCCACATGAAATTGGCCGCGCATTATCTGCTGAATGCGAAGCATCATAGGGGCCAGCCGCATGATCCGGTGGCACGTTTTCATCTGAATAATGGGGCGCTTGTTGGCGCGGTTCATGCCAATGCTGACAAGTCGAAAAACGGCATGGCGCAATCTTGTGGTGTCATGGTGAATTATCGCTATGATCTGTCCCGGATCAGTGAAAATCATGAAGCTTTTGCCAATCAACAAACGGTAATTGCCGAAAAATCGGTAAAAATGCTGGCTGCTGAAATTGAAATAACTGATCGCGCTATATAGTGATTTGCTGTTGCATTATTATTATTGTAGGGAATTTCCATGTCGAATTTACTTTATGACCGTTTGTTCGGATGCCATCAGGGTGAACAAAAGCCGTTTTTGATCTTTGCTGATGGGTCACAGCAATGCTATGACAGTTTTCTGCGGCAAACGGCGCGCTATGCGAATGTTATCCAATCGATCGGGCTTGATGTTGGTGATCGACTCGCCGCGCAGATTGAAAAATCTGCCGAAGCGCTGGCACTTTATGCCGCCTGTGTTCAGTCAGGGGTGATTTTCCTGCCGCTGAATAAGGCTTATACGCCAGCCGAAGTTTCCTATTTTGTTGGTGATTCAGGCGCCAAGCTTGTCGTTGCTGATCAGCAATTTGACCTTGAGTCAGTGGCAAGTGAGCATGGCGCGGTTCTGGAACGGCTGAATGCCGATGGAGGCGGCAGTTTTGCCGATCGCGCGGCAACCGCAAGCGACACATTTGCCACTGTGCCACGCGGTGCCGATGATCTTGCAGCTTTTCTATACACATCAGGGACAACTGGCCGGTCAAAAGGCGCGATGCTGACGCAAAACAACCTTTTGTCAAATGCTGAAACCTTGATTGGTGAATGGCGGTTTGATGCGAATGATGTGCTCCTTCATGCGCTGCCAATTTTCCATACACATGGCTTGTTTGTTGCGACGAATATTGTCCTTCTGGCCAAGGCAAGCATGATTTTCCTGCCGAAATTTTCGACTGATATGGTGATTGATGCGCTGCCAAAGGCAAGCTCGATGATGGGGGTCCCAACCTTCTATACACGGCTTCTTGATGATCCGCGGCTGACATCTGATCTAACGCGTCATATGCGGCTTTTCATTTCGGGAAGTGCGCCTTTGCTGGCTGAAACCCATATCCAATTTGAAAGCCGGACAGGGCACCGTATTCTCGAGCGATATGGAATGACCGAAACCAATATGAACACATCCAACCCCTATGATGGCGAACGTCGCGCCGGTACGGTTGGCATGGCGTTGCCGGGTGTGGATATGAAAATCACCAATCCGGATAATGGCGAAACGCTTGCCGATGGTGATATTGGCCAGATTGAAGTGCGCGGGCCAAATGTGTTTGTTGGCTATTGGAACATGCCCGAAAAAACCCGTGAAGAACTGCGTGAAGATGGGTTTTTCATTACCGGCGATCTTGGCCGAATTGACGAGCATGGCTATTTACAGATTGTTGGCCGTAACAAGGATCTAATCATTTCGGGTGGCTATAATATTTATCCAAAGGAAATCGAGCTGGTTCTCGATGAACAGCCGGGTGTTTTGGAAAGCGCTGTCATTGGTGCGCCGCATCCTGATTTTGGCGAAAGCGTGATCGGCATTCTGGTTGCCGATGGTGGCCAGCCGGTCGATCTTGACGCGATTGAGGCCGATCTTGGCAAAACACTTGCCCGATTCAAACAACCCCGCAAATTGATTCTTGTTGACTCACTGCCACGCAATACGATGGGCAAGGTGCAGAAAAATATCCTTCGTGATGAATTTGGCTCAACCTTTCAGGGCTGAGCCAAATCACCATTGCGGTTATGTTGGAAATGCCGTGCTTAGCCGGTTTCGGCAACCAGCCCAGCCGCAGCGATACCTGCAAGGGCGGCGGCTTCGTCATTATCTGATGTATCCCCCGAAATGCCAATTGCACCGAGCAAATTGCCATCGGCATCACGAATCAAAACACCCCCTGGGACAGGAACAAATTCGCCATCGGCAAGCCCGTTCATGGCTTGAATGAAATAGGCTTGCTGTTCGGCGCGCGCCATCAATGCGCGGGTGCCCAAGCCAAGCTTGATTGCGGCATTTGCCTTGCCTTGTGCAATGCGCCACCGCATCTGGCTGACGCCTTCTTCTGACAGGCAGGCAACAAGCGATGTGCGTGGGTCCATAATGACAACGCTAATAGGTTTCAGACCGAGTTCGCGCGCTTTGGCAAGGGTGGCTTCGGAGATGATACGGGCTTGATCCAAAGTAACTGACATTGGGAATTCCTTTAAAATTAAGAGGCCTAAAAAGAGAGGACTGGTCTGTATCTAGGCCGGACGCAGTTTGACTGGGGGAAGCCTGTCCCTCTATTCATTATCTGTTCTAACGCTGTTGCCATTTTGGGGCAAGGCTATCTGGTTACATGCTGATCAACGCGCGAGCATGGCAATGGTTTTTTCGCGTAGCTTATAGGCTGTTGATGTGGTTTCAATTTCAACATCATCAAGTGTAATGGGTTGATCTTTTTTGACTGGGCGCAACAGCTTGACATGATTGGCAAGCCCCAAAGGCAAATAGCGATTGGCGACTGACATAGCCGCAGGCCGTACCCCGCCATAGATGGTAAAGCCCCCTTCACCATCAAGCATGCTGCCAGCGCCAAGATCGGCCTTGGCAATCGCTGGCACATCAGCATTGAAACAGGTGGCCGCACCAGTCGGCTCGCCGCGAAGCCCGACCGAGGCAACCGACATGCCAAGCTCTAGCCCGATTAAATGCCATTTTTTATAGAGGCTCATATAGCGGCCGGTTGTGTCGGTGATAACTTTATATTCTTCAAAGCAATTGCGCACATAATCATTATCGGCTTCGATGGCGACCCAAACGCCTTTGCGAATATCATGCGGAATTTCGGCACCATCGGGCGTCAGGCATGAGATCACCTCGACAAGACCTTCGGATTCCAAAACCCCGCCAGCCGATTTTGGCCGCATCAGATTTGCAATATCATCAACACCGCCTGGCGGGAAAGCCAGCCCGTTTTGCGGAACGCCAAGGCCGGTGGCATTGGCAATGGCTGCCGATTCAATCGCTGGTTTTGACCCATCAAGAAATGAGTTAAACATTTTCGGATTTAACCTGCCACGTTTGGCCTGTTCGGCGGTTAGCCCCCAGTAATTCCAGATTGTTTCCGGTGTTGAAAACCGATATTCGGCAAGCCATTTATGCCCACGCCCGGCCGCTACCACCTTAAAGCCACAGGTCCGCGCCCAATCGACAAGTTCACAGGTCAGCGCTGGCTGGTCACCATAGGCCATCGAATAGACAACCCCTGCCTCGATCGCTGCCTGATTGAGACCTGCGCCACAAAAAGCGTCGGCTTCAACCGTTGCATTGATAACATTTTTGCCATGTTGAAACGCGGTTATAACGTGATGGACGGCGGCAACCGGATCGCCGGTGCATTCAATAATCATGTCAATTGCCGGATGGCTGATAAAGGCCTGCCAATCGTCACCAACAAAACTGGTGCCGGTTTTTAACGCGTCATCAAGCGATGCGGCATTGTATTTCTCGGCCGACCAGCCAACATAAGCAAGATTTGAGCGGGCAATTGACGGGTTAAGATCGGCAATGCCAACAATGTGAATCCCCGGAAGTCGGTTTGCCTGCGCCAAAAACATGCTGCCAAATTTACCAGCGCCAATCATGCCAATCCGGATCGGATTTTGCTCTGCATCGCGTTGTTGAAGTTTGGGAAATAAATTCATGGTTTTGGCTCCGGTGATTTTTACCAAATGGGATATCTGGCTGATGAACAGCCTTGTGGCAACGCATCGGGAACGAGTGCTGATTTAGGCTATCGGCCTTGCGGCAAACCGACAACCCGATAATGGCGCAATTTCAAAAAAGCCGCGGCAAAGGCTTACATAAATCGGAACAGGGTCGTTATCATTTTGGCAAGAAGACCAAAGATAGTTAAAACAGGCGTAAACCATTATGAAGATCTGCCGGACATTGCGCGCCGCCTTTATTGGGCTATGGCTCAGCGGCTGTAGCGTCGTTGTTTTCGAAGATGGCCCTGCTTGTCCAGCTGATCGCGCCTGTCCGGTTGTGGAAATGCCACCGGCTGCACCGGCTGATGTGGCACCTGCCAAAGCTGAAAATGTTGCTCCCGCCAAAACACCAGATCAAGCTCTAGATCAGGCACCAACAGAAGCTGCCACCAAACAGGCCAAAATTGATATCAAAATTGATGGCTATCTTAGCTATTTTGATTATGACAGCGCGGTTTTGAGCCAGCAAACCCTCTCAGGTCTTTTGTTTGTTGCCGATTATTTGAAATCCAATCCGGCGGTTCAGATTCTGATTGAGGGGCATTGTGATGAGCGCGGAACACGCGATTATAATATCGCGCTTGGGCACAAACGCGCTGAAGCGGTTCGCAAACAGCTTGCCCGTATGGGTGTTGACCCGCAACGGATCACCACCAAATCATTTGGCAAAGAACGGCCAGCCATGCGTGGTGCATCACCCGAAGCATGGGCTAAAAACCGGCGAACAATTATCAGGATTCGCGGCGAATAGGCAGTGATTACGACTGTTTTACCTTATTGAAACCTTGCTGTTATGATTGTTTCTTGCCAGTCTTTGGCAATGAAACCATGCTCCTTTTATCGCCAGCGTTTATCTTCAGCGTTGATCGTCAGCGCGATCGGCGAAAAACGCTCCGAAATCGGCAAAGCAGGATTATGATCATGGCTGATCCAAATTTGCTGATCATGGTTGGCGTGGTTTTTTGCCTTGCCGGTTTTGTCAAAGGCATGGTCGGGCTTGGTTTGCCAACGGTTAGCCTTGGTCTTTTGTCAATCATTGTCGATTTGCCAACTGCAATGGCGCTGTTGGTGATGCCATCTTTGGCAACCAATGTCTGGCAGGCATTGGCTGGCGGTCAGATTGTCGCGCTGTGGCGGCGGCTTTGGCGGTTTTTGCTGATGGCGGTGGTGATGGTTCATCTTGGTGCCCAGCTTTCAACCCTTGTCGAGACACAATTTTTGCATCGCTGTCTTGGGGCGCTTTTGCTGCTTTATGCGATATCTGGCCTGATGACAAAACCGCCACAATTATCACCGCGCCTTGAGATGATTCTGGGGCCGGTTTGTGGGGCGATAAATGGGCTATTGACTGGACTGACCGGAACGCTATTTGTGCCAGGGGTAATGTTTTTGCAATCAATTGGCCTGCCGCGTGATGCGCTTGTGCAGGCAATGGGCATATTATTTGCCGCCTCGACAGCTTCATTGGGATTGGCGCTATACCGGCATGATCTGATGCCCTTATCGCTTGGCATCTTATCGGCGGCGGCGTTATTGCCAGCGCTTATCGGCATGCAGATTGGTCTCGGGCTTCGCCAGCGTCTGTCACAAGATTTGTTTCGGCAATTATTTTTAATCGCGCTTGGGGGGCTAGGCGGCTATATTTTGATCGCGTGAATGGCTTTATGGGTCTGGCTCTGTGGGCTTGGCTCTAAGGGCTTGGCTTTTGCCGGTTCACTCATGCCCGCCTGTCACGATCTCGGCGTTTGTCAGTCTTTGGTTTTTGAAGGATTTAACAATGTCTCACGTCATGATGCCGATTGATAATTTTTTCCGATCGGCGGCACGGTGGCCAGATCGGATTGCCGTTGAAATCAATGATGGGGCGGATCAGCGCAAAATCACCTATGGTAATCTTGCCAAATCGGTCAATGCGCTGGCAAACGCGCTTCAAACTATTGACCCATCTCCGCAAAGCCGTGTTGGCATTTGCGCTTATAACAGTTTCGAGCATCTTCTTGGCTGGCTTGCAACCTATGCCGCTGGCAAAATATGGGTGCCGCTAAACCCGCGCAATGGCCGTGACGAGCTGGATCGAATCATTGATTTAACAACGCCAAGCATTGTGATTTTCGATGCTGATTGTGATGAGAAATTCGGTGCCGTGACGGGTCATCTTCTGGCCGGAAAAAACAGTGAGACGGCAGCACGCGCTAACAGTCATATGGCGGCGTTACTGGCGGCCAATGCTGGCAAGATGCCAAGGCGTCATCTGGCTGATAGCGACGATCTGCAAGCGATCAAATTCACCGGCGGATCATCTGGCGTGCCAAAAGGCGTGATGCAAACCTATCGGGTTTTTAATAGCTGTATTGCGTCGATGATTGCCGCATTCGGCTTTGACGCTGAGGATCGTCATCTATTGGCAGCGCCAATGACACATGGTGCCAATACGATGATTTTGCCGATTTTCGCCGTTGGCGGCACGCAGCTATTTATGGGTCAACCAAGCCCTGCAGCGATTCTTGATGCGATTGAAACAATGCAAGCGACAACGATTTTTGTGCCGCCAACGCTTTGCTATATGATGCTCGAAGATGACCGGATCAATGATATCGACCTGTCATCACTTCGCCATTTCATCATTGGTGGGGCAACCATCCGACCTGATGTTGTTGCGCGTGCCATGCCGATTTTCAATCATGCGATGGAAACCTGTTTTGGACAAACCGAAGTGCCGCAAATTGCCATTTGCATGCGTTCCAAGGATTGGCAGGATCCGGCAAATCACGCGTCAACTGGCCGCGGCACCTGCATGACCGACATTGGCATCATGGATGCAAACGGCACGCTTTTGCCAGCGGGTGAAGAAGGCGAATTGGTGCTTGCCGGTGATCTGGTAATGAAGGGCTATTATAAGATGCCTGAAAAAACTAGCGAGACGATTATCGATGGTTGGCTTCATACAGGTGACATTGGCTATATTGATGATCGCGGTTTTGTCTTTATCAAAGACCGGATTCGCGATGTTGTCGTTACTGGAGGATTCAATGTTTATCCAAATGATGTTGAGGCGGTTTTAGGCCAGCATCCTGATGTTGTTGAATGTGTTGTCTTTGGCCTTGCTGATGATAAATGGGGCGAGGCGGTTCATGCTGCGGTTGAGCTGTCAAAACAGGCCAGTATTGACGAGGCGGGCTTGATTGCTTTTGTCAAATCACGGCTTGATTCGGTCAAGGCACCAAAGCGGATTTACATCACCGAATCACTGCCGCGAAGTCCGGTTGGCAAGGTGCTTCGCCGTGAAGCCAAGCTTGTATTCGCCGATCATTAAGGTCATTTGCCTATTCGGCAGCGGCGTGATCAAGCCGTTGATCGCTTTGCTGTTGCGGCAGAATAATCGCTGCCAGAACAATCAAAATGGCAACAATGCTCATCAAGCTGAACAGCGTTGTCATGGTAAAGCCAGCTTGCAGGATCAATCCGCAAACCGGCAAAACGCTGGCACCAATTGATAGATTCAGCAAAAATTTCACACTGAAAATACGGCCGCGCCATGCATCGGGGATATAGCGCGATAAGATTGCATCAGTGATTGGAATTTGACCAAAAACAAAACTCATTGCCAAAAGCATCGCCACAAACAGCGCCAGATCATTAAATTGCGCTGCGAGATAGATGAATAAAACCTGCCCGACAGCCATGACGAATAGAATATTTTTTGGTGAATAGCGGTCAATTAACCAGCCAACCGCAATTTGTGAAAATGACGCAACCGCATAAACTATTGACGCCAAGAGGCCGGTAATGGCAACCGATGTTGAAAGATTGGTCATTGAAATTTCAAAATAGCGTGGCACGACAAACGTCATTGCGCCAAAGATAAAGCCGCCACTTGCTGTTGATAATGCCAACGCCGCCAGGGCGCGTTTCCAATTTGGCGCAAAGGAATCAGCTGCGCTACTTCGCGGCTTTGCGGGATCATCTTTATCAAGCTTCAAAGATTTGGTAAAAGCCACGCCATAAGCAAAACAAAATAATCCAGGCAGGATAAAACATATCCGCCAATCGCCAACGGTCAGCAGTAATCCGGTAATTAACGGGGCTGCGGCAACTCCCATATTGCCAAACACGCCATTTACCCCAAGCCGGTAACCAATCTTTTTATTGCTTTTAACAAGCATTGGAATGCCAACAGGGTGATAGATCGCGGCAAAAACACCGATCATGCCAATGGCAGCGGTAAGATGATAAATATTTTGTGACAGCCCTGCCAAAATTGCGCCAAGGCCAATGCCAAAATGAAAGATCACCATTAATAATGAGCGCGAGAACCTGTCGGCAAGCTGGGCGGCAATCGGCGCCATGCCGCCAAATAGCACAAATCCAACAGCGCCATAAACGATGATTTCATCATAGCTAAACCCGAAATGACGACCAGCATCATAGGCTGCCTTGGCAAAAATAAGCATGATAAAATGATCAAGAAAATGGCTGATATTGATATAGATATCATCAACAGCCTTGGCACGAAACGGGCGGGTCAAACTGTCAATCATCATAGGCGTCCTGTTTTATGGGGCTGACATAGCGCCAAGACATAAAAAATAAAACAAATAATTATCTTGATGAAGCTTGGCCTGACTTTAGCTGCGGTGCAAGTGCCTTGATCAATAATTGATAATGGCATGATGAAATTGACGCTTGGCGATGTTGGCAGACTCTTTCCACTCACCATGCGGGTTTTCATGGTAATTGCCACCGCAATCTGGCTAAGGTGAAATCGTTAGAATGATTTAAAGATGATAGGGTAAATCATGGGTGAGGATGAATCCGAACAGCCGTTAACCGAACATCTTGTTGATCAATTTGCCTCTTATTTTCTGATTACCATGGTGGCTTTTCATCTTGTCGGATATATGAAGAAACAATATGAAAAGCGCCATAGTGAGAAACGGCATAGCGGCAAACGCCGTCGCGATGACGTTTAGATATTATCCAAATCCGATGATTTGTTTTTGATCTTTTTCCCCCAAGAAATACTAGGGGAACAAAAAATCTGACCCGATTTACCACCTGCCATATTTTCCAGAAAAGGCTGTCAATTCAGTGACGATAACCGCTAGTGAAATAGGCCTCTATATTGCCGCGCTGTTTTTGCTGTTTCTGACGCCTGGACCGGTGTGGGTGGCAATGCTTGCGCGCGGTTTGAAAGACGGATTTGCTGGCGCTTGGCCATTGGCGCTTGGGGTTGCATTCGGTGATTTTGCCTGGGCCGTTGCGGCGCTTTTGATGCTGAGTCAGGTGGCTAGCTTTCAAGCTGATTTGATTTTCTGGCTGAAATATGTGGCGGTATTTGTGTTTTTTGCAATGGGGGTCCATCTCTTGCGGTTAAAAATAGAAACGATCAATCTTCCCAATCAATTGACCCGTCCGGGCATGCTGGCAGGGCTGCTTGCAGGTATTCTTGTGATTCTTGGTAATCCAAAGGCCATTTTATTCTATATCGGTATTCTACCGGGGTTTTTTACTCTAGCGGCGCTTCAGCCAATTGATATAGCTGTTATTGGTGGTCTATCAGCCTTGGTGCCATTTCTTGGCAATTTGGCGTTGGCGCTGATGTTTGATCATGTGTCAAAAATGTTCAATTCTCCAGTTTTGCGCCAGCGTATTAACCGCATTACCGGTGTTGTTCTGATCTGTGTTGGCGGGCTTATTTTCATAAGCTGATGAAGCCGGAACCTATCCTCGTTGGCTGGCTATGAGTTGATGAATTGCTTGATCAACTCGGCTTCTTGTTCATATTTTTCTAAAAGCCGTTTGACGACATCGCCAATCGACACAATGCCAACAAGCTTGCCATCACAGGTGATTGGCACATGCCGGATGTGATGCTCGGTTATCAGCTGCATAAGCTGTGCTGATGTGACGTTATTTTCAACTGTGATCACCTTGCTTGTCATAATATTTTTGGCGAAGGTGTCGGCTGTTGTGCCACCGGTTGATAAATGCCGAATGATATCGCGTTCCGAAACGATGCCGATAACCTGCTGATCACGATCAACCACCACCACAGTGCCAATGCGGCGTTCGGCAAGAATCGCGATTAAATCATCAAGTGGACAATCGGCATGTGTTGTGACACAGCTTCGTTCAATCAATTTTGCAATAAATGGCGTCATAATTTGCCTCTATCTTTCCCGTTGTCATTGTCATGACAGGTTGATCTATAGGCTGCGATGCTGATCCCATGCAGCAAAGCGATGGTCTTAAAAAGTCTGCTTTAGATGACAAATTCTGTCAAATGTGTGGCGTTTGGCTAATCAAGATAGGAATCACCCCGTAAACTGGCGCGTTCGAGATGGATTCGCAAAACACGGCCATAAAGCCGTTTGACGCGTTCGGGCGTTCCCAATATATCCGGCTGTTCGACATAAGGCAGGATCGCCACATAACACGGCGTCGACCCTTTTAGTGGACCAACACGGTGAAGCGAATAGCGGCCTTTGACAAGCTGGTCGTTAGAGTAATCCTATGCGTCACCGCGGTCTGTAACAAGGATGGCCATCAAAATGGTGATAAATGCCAGAATTTGCATATTTTGCCTAAAGAAAAACCCCCACCAACCGTTAAGGCTGATGAGGGTTCTCATCGGAGGTCCAAGCCACTGCTAACTCGCGTCAAATTCTCTTTTTGGGATCCTTTGCACGAATTAGGGGTTTGACCTTGATGAGGCCTTTGCAAATCCCATGCCATATTTTTCGGTTTTTGGCCGGTTCCGACCGGAACGGCCAATTTATGATGGCAAGGCAGCGCCGCCTGATTTAAGCAGCAGGCAGGCGATATGCGCTTATCCAAAATCGCTATTTGGCATTTTCATCAACCCAGCTTTTCACCGCTTTGGGAAATTCAGGAAAATAATGGCTGATGGTTTTCATGTTGAAGGCGGATTGAATCGCGTCAACAGGTTCGCGTTCCAGCAAAAAGATAAAGGCGAATGCAATAAGATGATCTTTATCGACACGGTTTTCTGTTAGCTTGTGAAGATCGGCACTGGTTATATTGACTTTGAAAATCGACTGTTTGGTCTTGTGCAATTCTTCGCTATTAACAATGACGTTAAAATCATCGCGACTGCGCGCAGTAATTGTAAGCTTCGCCGTACTTTCCCTCAGTTAACGGATGGATTTCTACCGCCAAGTGATCAAGGGCTAGCATGAGACAAATCACTCCTCAAATATTATAGATGGTAATGGCCGTCCCGCCCGGCTCATGGGTAGGACAGCTGATGGTTGAAAAATACGGATTAGCCTTGCGGGATTTCCCCCATTTGTTTTGGCACTTGATAACCTTTTTGTACCGCATCGCGTGCCAGAAGGCGTTGATACCATGATCGGACATTTGGATAAGCGGTAAGATTGACCTGTTGCCACTCATAGCGCGATACCCATGGCCAGCAGGCCATATCGACAATCGAATAATCGTCACAAATATAATCGCGCCCTTCAAGCCGCCGATCGAGCACGCCATAAAGCCGCGCCACTTCGCTGCGAAAGCGTTCTTCGGCATAATCTGACTTGCCCGGATTGAAATGCAGGAAATGATGTGCCTGACCAAGAATCGGCCCAAATCCGCCCATTTGCCACATCAGCCATTCATTGACCTTGGCGCGTGCGGTTCTGTCTTTTGGCAGAAATTTCCCATATTTTTCGGCCAAATAGACAAGAATAGCGCCGGATTCCATCAAACTCATACCATTGTCACGGTCAATGATGGCTGGGATTTTGTTATTTGGGCTGATTTTCAAAAATGCAGGGCTATTTTGATCTCCTTGGGTGATATTGATGGAATGCACTTCGTAATCGATGCCAAGCTCTTCGAGAAGGATCGATACTTTGCGGCCATTCGGGGTTGTCCATGTATAAAAATCAATCATGCATCCATTCCTTTTTGCATTTTTATGATAACGCCATGTCTAATTGGGAAAATGTAACGCGCCAAATCATAGCGGCCTGTTACGTCTATCCAAAAGCAAATTTTTCAGCAAAAAGCGCAATCACCACATAGCGGGTGGTTTTTGCCAGCGCGACAATAAAAACAAAGCTTTTCAAGGGTTCTTTAAAAATGCCAGCCATCACGGTGATTGGATCGCCAATGATTGGTACCCAGCTTAGCAAAAGTGTCCAGCGTCCAAATTTTTGATACCAGCGGGTAATCGAGTGGTAGCGCGGCGAGGCTTTTATTTTTTCCATTCGCATAACCGATGATGCAATGCTGCGCCCGATGGCCCAATTGACGATCGCGCCAAGCGTATTGCCAAGACTGGCAAACATAACTAGCAGCCCAATTGAATATTTTGATGTAATCACCAAATATCCAAGGCCAAGCTCGGATTGCGCCGGTAAAATCGTGGCGGCAAGAAAAGCTGAGAGAAACAGGCCAAAAAGTGCGCTGGATTCATTCATGATATTTGATTTTTCGGGTGCGGGTTGGTATCTGCGATCATAATGTCATATTTGCCGGATCGATTTTACGACAAGTGGGTAGCCTCTGTCTACAGCAATTGGAGCGATTAATCTATGACAGCCGATGATCACGCATTGCTCGAGGTGATCGAGGCCGATTACCGATCAAATCATATGTATTGGATCGAACGGAAGTTAAACAAAAGATTTGAACGCTGGTTTCGCAATCGAACCAGCTATGAAATCAAGGATCTTCTTGCTGAACGGCAAATAAATGACCTGCAAATTGAAGTTTTTGCCTATTATAACAAAATAGAATACGAACCAGTGACAAGATTATCACCAGCACTTTACGAAAAATGGATCACCAACATCATCATGGGATGGCTGATGCGAAAATCAGTGTCTTGCTGGTCAAAAATCAAGACAGCTAGCGCTGGATTCCGCGAAGATTTGACAGATTAAGAACCGCGTTTGCTATTTTCCATGGCATTGTTCAGCTTGTAATCAGCATTGATTTTATCATGGATTTGCCTGACATCATCTGGCCATGTCGATTTGATATAAGACAAGGCTGCGATGATTTCTTCGTTTTTTAACACATCATCATAAATAGGCATGCTGACCTTATAGTCACTGCCAATCATCGCGGCAAACCCATATTTGGTTAGTTTGTAAAGCAACGCATCTGGGTGATGCCATGTATGGCCTGATTTATCATGTGGTGGGGCAAGCCGCATGCCATCAACCATCTTGTCGCGCCATCCAGCTTGCCCTTCCAAATTCACACCATGACAGCTTGCGCATTGATCCATGTAGATTTTTTTTCCAAGCTTTACATAGACTGGGTCATCGGGACGTAATTCAACAGGATTATCAGCAATGCTTGGCATTGGGGTGGCAACCGTCAGTGTCAGGCATAAATAGGCAAGGGTATTTTTGCGCATCTCATTAATCCAATTTATATGATTTGTGACAGCTTTTGCAGGTCGCTGCAGTGGCTTTAAACGCATTTATCGCGGCCTTGGAATCACTTGCTTTGGCGGCAGTCACCAATTGATTAGCAGCTTGATAATTGGCATTGGCAGCACGCTCAAATCCAGAAAAATCCAACCAGATTTGTGGTGATGCTTCGGATGGTTTGCCATCGCTTCCCGCTGGAAAATAGGCTGGCATCTTTTCTGCCCAATCACGAATTTGCTTAGCAAGCGGAATAATCGCATCAAGATCACCATTACGAAAATGCGTCTTGATGGCTTTAAGGCTATCTTTGTTTTGTTTGAAGAAATCCATCCGTTCTTTGACAATGCCGGTGGCACCGCTATGCGCATAGGCAAGCATAGAAAGACCGCATGAAAGGGCGAGGGCTGCGGCAAGGGTGGTTTTGCGTAAAGTCATGTTGCGTAAGGTCCTTTTGATGATCTGCAATGAAAGGCCATAATCGGAATGTCCCAAACTAAATGCGGTGGTTTTAATGACAGGCTTTGCCCAACGCTTTCAGGCGCCAGTAATTATAGGGCAACGGTGTGATGAAACCGGCAAAAAGCATAAGCGGCACGGCCCACCAAGTGAGCAAGGCCCCGCCTGTTAGCATAAAGTCGGTAAGATTCATCGCCACTTCCATTGAAATCATCGAAATCAAAGACATGCCAAACGCCGTTTTCAATGCGATGTTGAACGCCATCTGGCGCGCCAAAATGATTGTTTCCAAAATGATTGAGGTCAAAAGGCCATTTATAATAGCAAGCGACATAATCCATATAACTGGCCAATCAATGCCCATGGTTTGAAAATAAAATATCGTTCCCAGATCACCAATCGAACAGCCAAGTAAACACCAACTGGTGTTATAGCTTGCGCGCTTCCATGTAGGTTTGCACTGCCAATGGATGTTTAAGCTGTTGGTTGTGGTAGTCATAAATTTCTCCTACTGACGGAACATAGATCTTCCTCCTAGGGGAAGGTCAACAGGCTAGATGATGGCTTTGCCAATTGGCAAAATCCATGAATAGCGGCAGCAATTTGAGGCCTCAAACAGCCATGCTTTCGCACAAAGACTGCTCGTCACCTAGAAGACAGGCTTGGCCACAGCCATGATCAAAAGGGTAATCTAGAAACCACGGCATCACGCACCACACCATCGGGCGTATGAACCAGCAGGGCAGTGTCATAATCCCAGTGGGTTTTAAGGATCATTGACATGCCAATATTGCAGTTCAAACGCGGCGAATAGATTCCAGATGTGATCTGCCCAACCGGCACGCCATCCAGACCGGTTACTGGAAATGGTTTGCCACATGGCGGTGTCTTATCACCGCCAAAGCGGACTCCGCGAATGGCTTGAACCGGCCCGTCAGTGGCAATCTGGCGAAGCGCGGCACGACCAATATAATTGATTTCATCACCAAGATGGCACAAACGATCAAAGCCGCATTCCAGCGGATTGTTGGCAAGGGTGAATTCATTTCCGTAAGACATGAGCCCACCTTCGATGCGCTCGATCAGGTTTGGGCAGCCGGGCTTGATATTATAGGGCTGACCAGCATCCCAGATCAGATCCCAAAGGTCAGACCCCATATCGCCGCCAGCAAGGTAAACCTCAAAACCGCCCTGCTTGCTGTAACCTGATCGCGCAATCAGTTGGCTTGTGCCAAGAAGATCAAACATGGCAAACCCAAAATAGGGCAATTGCTGAATCTGATCCCCAACCAGACTGGCCATTAATTGGCCGGCCTTTGGCCCTTGAATTGCAAGTGGTGCTACATCAGCTTCATTGACAACCACATTAAGACCCGCGCCCACCGCCAGCCCCTTTGCCCAAAGCAGAACATCCGAGTCGGCAATCGACAGCCAAAAACGGTTTTCAGCCAGTTTCAACAGCACCGGATCATTTACCATGCCAGCATGTTCGTCGATCAGTGGAACGTAAAGCCCTTGCCCAACACGCGCTTGGCGAAGGTCGCGCGGCGTCATTAACTGAATCAGATGTGTCGCATCAGGTCCCGAAATTTCAACCTGCCTTTGGCAGGCAACGTCCCAGATTTGAACATCTTGGCGAAGATGCCAGTAATCATCTTCAACCGAATCTGAAAAGGCTTTTGGTAATAGCATATGATTGACCACACTGAACCCGCGAACACCATGCTGTTCAACCTTGTCAGAATAAGGGGTGCGCCGGATACGACGCGACATGTTTAACCCTGATTCGCTCATCAGTTAAGCCTCACTATATGTTATGACCATTAAGCCGACCACCAGCATGAATAGCTGTTGGGTGCCATGATGACGGGAATATGATACCTGCTGTCTGGATCAGGTGTGGTAAAGCGCACCACAATTTCATCGAGAATCTGTGCCCCTGACCTTGGTAAATTCGCTGTCTTGAAATAGGCACCGCTGGCAATCACCATTTCATATGATTGCCCATTGTCAGCGTCAAAGCCATGGGAAAATCGTCCATGTGCGTCACTTTCGGCGGTGAATAGCGTTTTGCGCTGGTCGTCATCGCCAATTGACATCAGGCTAACCGCCACTGCGCCAGCATGGGTTCCATCAACCGCGTTCAAAAAGTGAGAAGATAAAACCGCCATAGTTTGGCCCCCTGTTCACGGTTATTCAATCGACGCCTTGTCGCGTTTTGATGTGGTTGCCAAAACAATCGGGCTGATAACCCCCTTCACTTTGACATTTACACAAGCCGTCTTGCCAGTAGCCATGGCACGTTGCACCGCCGGAATGATGTCTTCGCGCCTTGTGACCAATTCACCATGCCCACCAAGCCCCTCAAACATCGCGTGAAACGGAATATCACGGAAATCGGTAGCATAATGCGTGCCGCTGGCAAATAGCCTTTCCTGCTGCTGGGAAATACAGTCAAGTCCGCCATTATTATCAATCACGACAACGATGGGACGATTTTCTTGAAAGGCAGCCTCAATCGACAACCCCCCTGACAGAAAGGCACCATCGCCGCTGATCAGCACAACATTGCGGTTGGGATCAACATTTTTTGCCGATACCGCAAACGACACACCAACCCCCAAAAGGCTAAAGGTGCCTGGATGCAAAATCCCACCAAGTTTTTTCCCCTGAAATCCGGCAATATTCACCGCAATTTCCGACCAGAAATGCGTGTTGCCACCATCGATCACCAGCCAGTCGCCATCACTCATCGCGCCCTGCACATCAAGTGCTAATTGCAAGGGGTGAATCCGACCCTCAAATGCTGGCTGCGCTGTTTCATGATCAAGATCGGCAAGCATCTTATCAACCCATGCAGCACGCCATTGCCGGTTTAAATCATACCAATCGCGGGGCAGGCGGAAATCGGGATTCTGCCGATGCGCGACCAAGGTTTCTAGAAACGCAGCTGGATCACATAATAAGGCAAAATCAGCCGCGCGGTTAAACTCTATTTCTTCGTGCGATCCATTGACACATACCAGTTCGGCGCTTGATGGAAATAATGGTGGATTGCCAAAATTCATCTGATTATCAAGTCGGCCACCAACCATCAGCACCAGATCAGCGTCACGAAACGCATCGGCGGAAGGATGATATTGATGGATATCGGCAAGCCCCATATAGGCTTCGCATTCTTCGCCTAGCAGTTTTTGATGATAGGGGATGTTAAACACCGGAATGCCAAGCAGCCGGCCAGCCTCTTCAAGTTTTGCCTCGGCCTTTGCCCACCAAACACCATGTCCGCCAATCAGAACCGGCCGTTTGGCATTGTTGAGCTTTTGCAGCAGTTGCTGAAGGCGTGCTGGTTCTGGCCAAGCGCGCGCTGGCAGTTGCATGCTCAGATCAAATGGCCGTTCATCGCGGCCAGCATCTTCTGCAAAATGGGAAAACATAATATCAACAGGAAGGCTAAGATGAACCGCCCCGGGATAGCCGTTGGTGGCAATCTTGACGGCGCGGTCAACAAATTCATTGATGCGCTCGCCATCGGTTATGGTGGCGCTATATTTTGTCAGCGGCGCGGCGATTGCAACATCGTCAATTTCTTTGAATCCGCCTGCACCTTGACGTTTCAACGTGCTTGATCCAGTGACAAAAATCACCGGTGAACGTTCGCCCCAAGCCTCCATCATTGCTGGCACGGCATTCGCAAACCCCTCTGGTCCGACAAGACAAACCGCAGGTTTGCGCGTGATCCGCGTATGGCCATCGGCGAAATGTCCAGCCACCTGTTCATGCGGGCAATTGATCACCTTCATCTGGCATTCCATAAACCCTTCAAGCGCAGGATTGCAAAACCCGCCTGACAGGGTGAACACATGTTCAACGCCCTTTTCCTGCAAGGCACGCGCAAGCAATGCGCCGCCCCTTATCTTTTTTGGTGGCGTCATTCGGCAGCCCTTTCCAGCATTGTTCGCAACATCAAAGGTTCATAATTTCCAGCTAAATTTGCAGCGCCCAGTTCGGCAACATTTCGGCATCCAAGCAAACCCATCACCGAACTTGCTTCGGCCTCGATCAAATCCAGAATTTGCGCAAGACCAGCCGCACCGCCTGCACCAAGACCATACATCACACTGCGACCCAGCATGACAAAATCTGCCCCAGCAGCTAGCGCTTTGATGACATGTTCGCCATTGCGGATACCGCCATCAAAAATCAACGGAAACGCGCCACCAACCGCATTGCGGATTTCGACAAGCGAGTCAATTGCCACCGGCGCGGCATTAAGCTGGCGACCACCATGGTTCGACACATAAATGGCATCAGCCCCGATTGTCTTTATGCGTAAAGCATCCTCAACCGACTGTACTCCTTTGACCACCAGCTTGCCCGGCCAGCGGTCACGCAAAGTGACAAGAAAATTCCAGTCGGCACCGGCTCGGCTGGCATTCCGCACAAAGGTTGTCTTCTGGCTTGATGTGGCATAGTTCATTGGCTGTGGCATTTGATGCCGGATCGCGTGAAGCGCGGTTTCAAGCGACCATCTGGGGTGGCTGGCAAAGTCCCATATCTGTGACGCGCCCCAGTTCATTGGAAAGGAAAACCCGTTGCGTTTGTCGCGTGTCCGCACTGAAGGGATGGGCACATCAACGGTCAGAATCAGCATTTTATAATTGGCGGCAATGGCGCGGTCGACCAATTCATCAACAAACCCGTTTGACTGATCAGCATAAAGCTGAAACCAGGCATGACCCTCGGCTAGCTTGATCACCTGTTCAAGTGCCATTGACGATGCTGTTGACACACATAAAGGTATGCGCCGCTTTGCCGCTCCACGCGCCAGACTGAAATCAGCTCCCGGCCATGACAGCGCGCACATACCCATTGGCGCGATTCCGAAAGGAAGACCTGTTTCTTGTCCCAGAATAGACGTTGACATTGCGCGCTCGGAAATATCAATCAGAACGCGGGGCATCAATCTGACATGGTCAATCATTGCCGAATTGAGATCACGTAATGATTCATCACCCGATGCGCCATCGATAAAATCAAACATCATGCGCGGCAGACGCCGTTTTGCGACTTGCCGTGCCTCAGCTACAGAAAATAGTTGTTTGCCCAATACCCACCCCAGTCGATGCCATGCACAAACGCTATCAGTCGGCTTAATCATTAGGCAAATATAATTATTGGATGAATTAATAGAAAAAAGGTATGATTGGCCAAAAGGGGATAAAATGAATTTTCGCCAACTCAAGGCCTTTAACGCTGTTATGCAAACTGGTTCGATCACTGGTGCAGCAAAGCAAATGCTGGTCTCTCAGCCAAGTGTCACGCGGCTTATTCGCGACCTTGAGTTGAATCTTGGTTTTGCCCTTTTTGTTCGTCAGGGGCGCGGCATTATCGCGACTGTTGAGGCGCGACGTTTTCATTTGGCGGTTGAAAGCACGTTCCTCAACATTGAGCGGCTTGATGACCTGGCAGCCTCAATTCGCAAAAAGGCGGTTGGTAAGATTTCCATTGGTGTCATTCCAACATTTTCGACATCGCTCTTGCCACGGGCTCTTGGCCAGATGCGCCGGCAGGATGATTCGACCCATTCGATCATATACACGCATAATACACCGGCCATTGTCGACGCAATCCGGCTGCAGCAATTTGACCTTGGCATTGTCTCGCGGTCGCCGCCTTATGTTGGTGTGGACATCCTTTACCAGACCATGGTGAATTATGTCGCCTTAATCCCTGAGGGCCATATTCTGGCAAAATCAGAAGACCCTATCGATTTAAGGGATGTTGCTGGCCAGGTAGAATTTGTGACATTTGGCAGTGTCTACCCGCTTGAAATGCAAGGCATGGACGCCAGCCTCGCCGAAAAATTTCAGAGCAATGCGCGCTATAGTGTTGCCAATGTTCTGGCTGGTGCAGCGCTGGTTCGTGAGGCTGGTGTTCCGGCCATTGTTGATCCGTTTTCGGCGCGCATGTCGGTTGCTTCAGGCGGCGTCATGACCCGGCCGATTGTGCAGAATATGCAATATAACATTGCGATTATTACCCGCGGCATTGACATGATGACGCAGGAAACCAGACAATTGGCAGACATCATAATCACAGCTTTTAAAAATGATCCTATTATCAAATCTGCGCCTTAGGTTTGATCTTTTGGCGACAGCAAAATAGGAAGCGCCTTGCGCAATATCATTTCGCTTTTAGCGTCAATATAAGTTGGGTGATGCTCCTCAAGAATCGTCCTAACCTGATCATGCGCATTATCACGCATGTCAGGTTTTCCTGCTTCCTCCCATGCCGCTATACCTAGACGATCGACAGTTTTCGGATATAGAAAATCTGAATGCATCCGCGCATAGGTTTCTGGCTCGCCAAGAAAATGACCAATACCGCACGCCACCCGATCGATCGATTCCAGCGCAATCGTTTCGGGCGATACGGCAACAGGGCCGCTGGCGCGCAGAATGCTTCCCAGCATGTCATTATCAATAACCAGTGCCGCAAGCGACAGTCCCATAAGGCCAGCCTGCGCACCGCAGGCCTGCGTGATGATATTGGCCCCTGCATGAACCGTCTGTGTGACATTCAAACATTTTTCATAGCCGCTTTGCGCGTCGGGGCTTTTGCTATCGGTCGCCCCGGCAATTGTTGATGAGGGAAGCTGGTAAAAGCGTGCCATCTGAATGGCGGCTGCGGTCAGTAAGGCCTGCTCACCACTGCCACCCGCCATACCGCCAGTTCGCAAATCGGTAATCATCGGTCGTGGACCAAAAACGGCGCGCGCCTCGGGATTAACCAGCCAGGCAATAACCATTCCAGCAAGAGTTTCGGCAATTGTTTGCGTCACACAGCCGGCAATTGTGACTGGGCTTGAGGCACCAAGCTGGCCAAAGCAATTAACCATCACCGGAATGCCGAAGCGCACTGCTTCGACCATCACATTGAGTGCAATTGGATCAAACCGCAATGGTGGCACAACATGGTTAACATTCAGCGACAGGAACGGCTTGTCGCGAAACGCCGTTTCGGATCCGGCAATTTGATAGCAGATGGTCGCAATATCCCTTACCGATTCTGGTGACGAGGCGCTGGTAAAAACATGCTTCGCCGTGCCAGCAAGACAGGCAAAGGCAGTATTCACATCCAGATGACGCGCATCCGGCATGTCGCGAGCAACAACCGGACGGCTGAAGAAATGAACATGGTCAAGCCGGTCAACAAGCCGCGCTGCATCATAAAGATCCACAAGATTGGTTTCGCGATATTTGCCAAGCCCCGCATCAAAGATCAATGGTGATGCCCCACCGGTGCCAACATGAACCGCCCCTGACGACAGCGCCATGTCATTATCACCGGCGCGCCCATAAAGCGTGATATCGCGCCGCAAACCAGCAAGCGCCGCCGTCACCAAATCCGGTGAAAATAATAACCGGCCACGCGAATCAAGCCCGCCGCCAGCGGCCACGACAAGATCAACAACAATCGGCGAAGCTTCGGCAAGGCCGGTATTTGCTAGTAATGCCAAGGCCGCCTCATGAACCGCGACCATGTCAGCGTCATGTAGCGGGCCATTGCCTCGCCCAAAACCGATAATGCGCTTGCCCTCGAGGCTTTCGACAGGGCTATCAGCAGCGTTTTTATTCCGCCTTTTGCGTCCCATTCTTGATCGACCCACCCCTTTACCCCGTCTCATATGCTTGCATCCCCATTTGCTGACCCCATTCCAAGCCGGTGACCGTGCGTGAGCGGCTGATGGGTATTCATGCCACCATCTGGTGCTAGCAGATAAGCCGACCCGCTGCTGCGAGCGCGCACAATCTCGGCAACCACACCATTGATAATATGCACGCCAACACCATCATCAATGGCTATTCCTGATTGTAATTGCCGACTGGCAATCGCCGCTTCAATGGCCTGCTTTCGGGCTGGCTCGCTGCTGAAATGCGGGCACGCGCTTCCGGCAATAAGCCCAAGCCCCTTATGCTGTTCAAACTGGGGTTCAAAACAATCCTCTCCGGTTTTCAACAGCAAGTCGGAAAACCAGCAAATCGCTCCGGCACTAACCCCGGATGCAACAAGCCCCCGGCGTATCGCTGCCAACAATAAATCGGCAATACCTGATTTGCGCCAATGTGACAGCATTGCTGTTGTTGTTCCCCCGCCAACATAAAGAATATCCAGATCCTGCAAAAAATCTTGTGCCATCGCCGCATCTGCCGTTATCGGCAAATGCGTTGTTCTCGCACAGCCCTCAAACCGCGTATAAAAAGCCTTGAGACGATCCGCCCGATCATTATTGGCGTGGCCGATATAACCGATTTTCAGTTTGGCAACCGGCCCAACCAACGCCAGCAGACGATCCTCAAGCAGCATATCACGGCGATCACCATCTTGCGAATGGGTAAAGCCTCCGCCGCCAACAGCAAATATCTGAACCAGCCCCCGCATATTATTCCCTAAAATCTGGTTATGATCTTCGTCATCCAGCAGCTTTGGCTTCCGGTGCGCCTTTTGCTTTGGTTACTGTTTCATTTTGCAAGCAACATTAGTCTGAGCAGTTTTGTCTGAATAGGCAATCCGAATTAAAAAATAAAACCTATACATTATACAAATGTATTTATTTGCAAATTATATTTGTTATCAATTCTTGGTAATCCCATACTTCGATTCTAATAATTGGGTAAAGCAAGAGTCTGTCGGTTGACTGATTTTCTGCATAGTAAAATGCAAGTCACTGATTCATGTGGATTATAAAGGGACTGCATCACAAGGAGGAATAAATGAGAAGACTTCTTTCTGCCGCCTTGCGTGGCGTCACCAAACCCGTTGCGTGGGGCATTGCCCTGACAATATCGCTCACTTCATTTCAGGCCGTTGCTGACCAGATTGTCGCGCGCATGTCTGGACATTGGAGTCCAACCCATCAAAGCTCGATCCATTCACAGATGTTTGCCGATGAGGTGACAAAGAGGTCTGGTGGGCGGCTAAAGATCGAATATTATCCCTCCAAACAGCTTTTCGGCATTAGAGAGGTTCTTGGCGCCATCACCTCTGGCGCTGTTGAGCTTGGCGGCGTTGTTGGGGTTGTCAGCTTTCCGCCGATCAACAAGAATTTCAATGTTGCCTCCTATCCCGGTCTGTTTGCCTCCTATGAACAGCAGCGTGGATTTTTCCTGAATTCGGACAAGGGCCAGGAAATCTGGGGGGATATCACCAGAAAGAGCAAATCGCAGCTGATCATGTATAACCCTGTTGGTCCGGTGATGACCTTCAGCAGCGCCCGTGAATTGACCGGCATTGACGTGATGAAGGGGCTGAAAGCCCGCCGCCTGTTGAAAAGTGAGCTTCCGATGTGGAAGGCGCTTGGTGCCAACGCTGTCTCACTGCCAACTGGTGAGGTCTACACCTCGCTTCAGACCGGCATGATCGACACGATTAATAGCCCTCCGGGATCAATTGAAGCCTACAGCTGGTGGGAATATCTAACCTATGGTCAAAAGCCCTATCAGTATTTTGCCGATGCTTACATCATGGCCAACCGTGATTGGATGAGCAGTTTGCCTGATGATTTGCGGGAGCTGGTTTTGACTGTTGGCGCTGAAGTTGGCCAGATTGCAACTGATAACATTCTGGGCGCGGGTGAGGATACCTTGAAGAAATTTATTGAGCGTGGTGGCGTTGTCACCGAACTAAGCGGTGCCGAGAAAGCAAAGTTCAATAAATTGATGCAGGATGAGGTGATGCCGGCAATGGCAGACATGTTCGATGAGGATACGCTGGTCAAGGCCCAGCAATATGCTGCCAACTAGCTTGCATCCCGCACTCAAAACAACGAGGCAGGCGCTGTGTTGAAAGCCGCGCTTGCATCTTTGTCCAAGCTGAATGAATGGCTTGAGAAAGCGATTTATCTGCTGGCGATTTTCATTGTCGCCAACATGGTGCTTGCGCTGTTCCTGAGCGCGCTGATCAGATACGCCTCCGGCACCGGCTATGATTGGTTCATCGAACTGCCACCAATCCTCACTAGCTGGCTTGTCTTCCCGCTTCTGGGGCCGTTGTTGAAATCCGGCACCCATATCAAGGTGGATGTTCTTAACAATCTTCTGGCCCCACGGCAATTATCGGTCCTAAGACTGATTATCGCGGTGATCGCCCTGCTGTCATCCATCGTCTTTCTTGTAGCTGGGGTTGAGGCCACCAGCCTCTATTTCATGCTGGGGCAGGTCATGGAGCTGGAAATTGAAATCCCGGTCTGGTGGGTGTATCTGGCCTTTCCTTGCGGCTTTGGGATAATGATCTTATTCGCGCTGGAGCTGATTCTGGTTGAACTCTTGGCGCTGGTTGGCCCAGCGCCCAATGATCCGGTCCAGACTAACCCGACCAAAAGTCTGGAGAAGATTTAACCCATGTACGCGCTTGCAATCTTCTCTTCACTCCTGCTGTTGCTCATGTCGGTGCCGATCTTTTTGGTATTTGGTATCGGCAGCTCGGCTGCCGCCATCCTCGGTCTTGGCCTACCCTGGTCAACCTTGATTCAGGTCTCCTTTGGCGCGATGACAAAGCACATTCTGGTTGCCGTGCCTTTGTTCATTTTCGCCGGGATGGTGATGCTCCGCGGTGGGGCTGCCAAACGCCTGGTGGATTTTGCCACGGCGCTTGTCGGCCATTGGCCGGGCGGTCTTGGCATTGCCATGGTTATTGCCATGGGGTTTTTTGCCGCTTTCTGTGGCTCCATTCTGGCCGCCATCACGGCTGTTGGCACGATCATGATGCCAAAGATGCTCGAACAGGGATACCCTAGACCCTTTGTCATCGTTCTGGCGGCCTCGGCCGCGCTTCTCGAAGCCCTGATTCCACCCTCAAATGCCGCGATATTGTTCAGCGCCCTCACCAATGTCCCGGTCTCGCAGACCTTTGCTGCCGGAGTGATCCCGGGGCTGATCCTTCTCGTCTTTATGGTCATTGTTGTCCTGATCAAATGCCGCAACATCCGCAACCCAGAACCGGCCTCGGCTGCGGAACGCTGGCGCAGTTTTCTTGGCGCGCTGCCCGGATTATTTACCCCGACCATCATTCTTGGCGGCATTTATGCGGGCTTGCTGACCCCATCTGAGTCAGCAGCAGTTGCTGGCGTTTGGGCGATCGTGATGGGATTTTTCATCTACCGGGAACTGACCTTCGCATCGCTGTGTCTTGCGCTCAAAGAAACGGCGACGATCACAGCGATCATTTTCGCCATCATTGCGACCGCTACCTTCCTCAGCGTGGTCCTGACCTACAGCCAGATCCCGCAACAGATCGTCAGTTATTTCACCGATATGGGCGCGACGTTTGCGCTGTTCTGGGTGGCGCTGGCGATCATCTGCCTGCTGCTCGGCACCTTTGTCGAGATCGTTCCGGTTTTCTATCTCACCGTGCCGATCTTTGCCGCGATCACCCTGTCCTTCAACCAGAGTCTGCTGCACCTATATGTGGTGTTCGTCGCCTTTGCCGGGATCGGCATGATCACCCCGCCGGTCTGTGTCGGCATTTACACAAGCGCCAGCGTCATTCAGGAAAACCCGGCCAAGGCATTCCGCGAGGTGCCACTTTTTGTCGGTGTTGGCATTCTTTATGGGATTTTGATGATCCTGATTCCTGAAGCCTCCACCTGGCTCCCGTCTTTGCTAACCAGATAATAATCCGATAAGTCTCTCTGACCCGATAGGTCGCCAGATATAACGTGATTTCGGTAAAAGGCTAGCTGCGAGTGACGCCCCTATTGTTACAGCAATGGCGCCTCGTCGTATAATTAGATGGAGGGCTTGCAACTGCTGGCACTTAGACTGTCAGAAACGCTTGGATGAAGTTGTTGTTTAGTGCCTGTAGGAGGAAACATCATCCTGTCGAGTGCACCATTATTCTGAGCAATTTTGTCTGAATAGGCAATCCGAATTAAAAAATAAA
>CAJYBL010000001.1 GCA_913064995.1 uncultured Alphaproteobacteria bacterium | reverse complement strand
CCGAGAAATTGCAAGCCAATGCCCCCTGCTCCCATCGCACCAATAATAATTGCACTGCGCGTGTTCGACTCCAGTGTGAATAGCGATGTTGAGATAAACACAGGCAATATTTGCGGCAATACGCCAAAACGATGCTGCTGTGAACGGCTGGCGCCCGTAGCGGCGATGCCTTCTGTTTGCTTTTTGTCCGCGTTTTCTACCGCTTCAGACATCAGTTTGCCAAGCGTACCCGTATCGGTAAAAGCAATGGCAAAAATGCCGGTGAAGACACCGGGTCCAAAAGCGCGAAGGAAAATTAAACTCCATATCAGCATGTCAATACCGCGTAAAAAATCAAAGAGCCTGCGCAAAAAGAAACGAATTGATTGCAAGGGCGTAACGTTTCTTGCAGCAAGAAACGCTAGTGGCAAACAAACAATTGATGCCAACATTGTGCCTAGAAGCGCCATTACTATCGTTTCAAGTAAAGCAAAATAGACCACCCCGTGCATCCAAATCTCATTTTGAGTGATTTCTGAAAGAACCAGCGAAAAATTGCTCTTATCAGGGACTAGACGATCCCCATTTGCTATCAATGAAATTGCAGACCAAATTGAGTAATCCCTCAAAGGACTATCAAAATCAAAGAAGAAATATTTCCACCCGAGGGAATATCGATGGATTTCAACCTTCTTTTTATAAACCTGCATCCTCTCATAAAGGGATGGCCGAACTTCAATTTTGTTTGATGTCACGCGAACCCAAGCGGGCAAGTCCTCAGGACGATTTTCATAGCCAACGACATAAGGTGTGCCATCTGCATTTCGCCGAAACGCAAGGTCCTCATCAAGGCCGGGCCAGTTGATTAGCTTTGCTGCGTCTGGACCGACAACCATGGTGCCGCCGTTGTTGAAGGCTACAAAGCTTCTTTTCGTCTTTGAGTCTTGTGAAAACCATTCCGGAGGACTAATTTTACCGCCGAAACTATGGTCAGGATTGAAATAATCGTATCTCCAACCACCCTCGAATTTAACCGAGACCTCCTCAGGTGCGTCCCACTTCATAGAAATATGATCTTTGTTGGCATAGGAGTCCAAAACGAACAGCATACCTCTTTCAGAGTTCCACCGGCTGAAACTATTTACAAACTCAAACTGAAAACATGTCACCGCGAGGTAAGAGAATATCAATAGAAATGCTGCTGCGGTCCTGATCCGCAGTTTACGGCTACTGTCTTCAACTTTGCGGATAGAATCATTCCACGTTGGGCTCAGTGGATATACTGCGCTCATTGTCTAAACCTCTTCATGAAATTAATTCTCAACGCAAATCTGTCATGCCCGCTAGTAGCAGTTTGGCCACCAATCATTTTGCCCCTAATGTATTGAGATAAGTAATCAAGACAAATTATCGTTGCTACCAACATCACCATGATTGCAACCACTTCATCACCATAACGCCACTGGATGTTCGTCGACAAAGCCTCGCCAATACCCCCGGCGCCCACAAAGCCAAGTATAGTGGAAGCCCGAACGTTAATTTCTACCCGCAGAAGTGTATACGATAATATTATAGGCAAAACTTGGGTTAATACCCCATGGCGAACGCGAATAAACCAGTTCGCGCCCAAAGACTGCAAGCCTTCAACAGGTTTTTTATCAGCATTCTCAATTGCCTCAGAGAAAAGTTTTCCAAGCGAACCGGTCGAGTGAATTGTTATGGCCAAAATCGCAGGGAGCAGAGATTTGCCCATGATGTATAAAAAAATCATCGCGATCACCAGTTCAGGAAATGATCTGCATAAATCAAGAAAACGCCGCACTATCTGGCGAACCCTCTCATTTGGAGCGGTGTTTTTCGCGGCAAAAAAACTTAAAATCAAAGCAAAAATAAAACCAAGACCAGTAGAAAAAACGGCCATATTAAGCGTATTTAACAAATCGGGGGTGTAATCAATGATCAACGGGAACCAACGCCACCCAGCGTCCCATGCTTCTGAAATTAAATCGAACGGATAGTCAAAAAAATTATCAATCCCGTTCGCAAAAGAGCCCGCGTTGTAATTATTTGCGACCGACACACCGGTAAAAATTGTGAGCGCAATAACCAAGATACTAACTAGTGAGTAAACCGCACGGGTTCGTTGTAAAGCTCTGAGCTGATCCTCGATTAACGTTATATTGTCAGGAAGTTGTGTCATTTTCTATGCGCCCAATTTTAAATGGGCGAGCCATAAAACTCGCCCAAATATCTGTTTTAGTTTGATTTTTTCTTCGCTTCGATTTTAGCCTTACGCGCCTTGACAACCACTTCGTAGAAAGAATGGTCAACAGGCACCCATGCTTTGACAATACCGTTGGCAACATCCTCACTGCATTTAGGATCGTTTTTAAGGATCCACTGCTTCATGCCTACCATAACTTCACGAGCTTTTGCGTATGCATCATCTTTCGGCATTACGATAGGACCATTTGGGATCAACTTTGATGACCAAATCTGAGTTATGTCATCCATATTGAGGATGCCTTTGTCTACCATCTTGCGAAGATTGCCAGATGTGTACCCTTCATCCCATTCGCCAACACCAGATACCCATGTAACTCCGGCATCAACATCGCCATTCAGGACAGCAAGTACATTGTTTTCATGACCACCGTTAAATGAAGTCTTACTAAAATAGTCGTCAATTTTTACATCGTAGAGTTCTGGCAGCTCAACTGACGGGATAAGATATCCTGAAGTTGAATTCGGGTCAGCAAAACCGAGATGCTTACCTTTCATATCTTCCAAAGATGAAATGCCAGAGTCTTTACGAGCGACCATCACCGAATAATAACCGGTATCACCAGTAGGCTGCATGCGTGTTAAGACCGGCACCGCAGCATTCGGATCCTCGAGGTAAATACCTGCATATCCAGATGCGCCAAACCAAGCGTAATCGAGGTTGCCACCAAGCATTGATTCCATCGTGCCTGCATAATCCTTGAAGGTGAACATTTTTGCCGGGACGTTGTAAGCAGCCTCGACATAGTCCTTCAAGCATGCGTTTCGGGTAAGAATGTCTTGCGCTGCTTCATCTCCAAGAAACCCTACTCTGAAGTCTGGCCGAACAGTGCTAAAATCCATACTTGGACCATCGTAATTGACAGCAAAAGCATTAGTGCTTAGCGCCGCTATGCCCACTGCAACCGCGAGCGCTGATTTTACAATATTGATCATTTGTTGCTCCAAATTTAAACCGAGGGAAATGACAAGGCGCGTCAGCTTGCTGCCTTGATTGGGGCAGACCCCAATGCTGTTGATGTCACCGAGGCCTCGAACGCTTCGTCAGCTTCAGCACCATAAATTTCGCGGGCTTTTTTATCTGTGAGAGACTTCGGCGTTCCGTCAAACACGATGTCGCCATTTTGCATACCAATGATGCGGGAACAGTAGTGCTTTGCAGTATCCAAAGTGTGAAGATTGCAAATGACTGTGATTTTTTCTTCTACTTGTATCCGCTTCAAAGCTTCCATGGCGAGACGAGCATTGAGCGGATCAAGAGATGCAATAGGCTCATCGGCAAGAATAAGTTTTGGGGTCTGCATCATCGCACGACAAATTGCAACCCGTTGTTGCTGACCGCCTGACAGGCTCTCAGCCCTTTGCAATGCAATCTCGGCCAGTCCAAAGCGGTCCAAAGTAGCAAGAGCCTGATACCGCTCTTCAGCCGGGTATAATTTTAGCATTGAGCGGATGAAACTGTGTTCAAAAGAACGGCCCAGAATCACGTTGGTTAAAACGTCTAACCTGGGTACGAGGTTGAACTGTTGGAAAATCATGGCACAGTTTTTTTGCCATTCGGATTTAGCCCGACCCTCAAGAGATAGGACATCATTGCCCGAGAAAAAAACTTCTCCAGATGTGGCTCGCTCCAGCCGATTAATAACTCGAAGGAGAGTTGATTTGCCTGCACCAGAGCGCCCGATGATGCCAACCATCTGTGGCTTTTTTATAGAGAACGAAACATCTCTCACGGCGACAACGTCGCCAAAACGTTTTGTAACATTTCTGATATCAAGCACGGTACAATCTCCTCTTAAGAACAGTAAAATCTACGGAGAATGTTTCACTTACTTTGTGGATATTTGTCTTTTTGTTTAATTTATTTAATACAAACTTGAAGCTGTTTGTCTGAACCTATTGTTTTGACGATTCTTTCGAGACGCTCAACAAGATAATGATTTGCGTAATCACTATCATTGTTTACCTGTGCCAAAAAAATGGACTCATCATTGGTCTTTTGACTATCCAAACTGTGAAGATATACTTTTCAAGTTGCATCTAATGATAGGGTAAAAAAGAGACAGCTACGCTTGTTCTTCCAATCGATCTGTTGCTGGTGCTGGCTTGGCTGAAATTTCATTAATTTCAGCGAATAAGTTCTCTGCCATATCAAAATCAAGTGCATCGAGTACTGGGGACAGTTGTTCACTTGTTCTACCCGAGATGATTGGAGTGGTGCGATATGGTGACATTAAGACCCAAGCAACAGCCAGAGTGGCGGATGAAACATTATATCGTTTGCTAATTTCATATAAAGCTTTTGCGCTGGCATGCATCTCAAAAGCGCCATATCTTTTGGCATAACGGGCATCTTCGGCAAGCCGTCCTTTAATACCTTTTGATTCATATTTGCCAGTCAAGAGGCCAGCACCGAGTGGCGAATAGGAGAAACATTCGATATCAAAATCATCACAGGCCGGGAATATCTCTACCTCGGCTTGCCGTTTGACCAGACTATACATTGGTTGCGCGGCTGATATGTGAACACCAAATTGTTGCCCAATGAATTGCGCTTTGGTGACTTGCCACGCGGCAAAATTAGAGACGCCAATGTAACGAATGCGCCGTTTTTCGATTTGCTCCGCAAACCAGTTTAGTGTTTTTTCAAGCGGTGTGTCTGGGTCAAACCTGTGAAGGTACAATATATCGACCCTATCTTGGCCTAAACGACTTAGACTCTCTTCAAGTTGTTTTGACAAATTTTCTGGTTCGCTACCACCTGTGTATCCAACTTTACTGGAAATAAAAACATTATCTCTCTCGTTTTTTAAAAACTCTCCAAGCCATGTCTCAGACAGTCCCTTGGTATAGGCATGCGCCGTGTCAAAATGATTTATCCCAGCATGCCTGCACTGTGCATAGATCGCTTGTGATTGGTTGCGATCAGTTCCCTGTCCAAATTGCATGGTGCCAAAGCAGAATTTGCTGAGCCTTTGACCCGATATTGTTGTCAACATAGATGATCACCCTTTAATTCAGCATCTACCAGAGCACCCCAGCGATGCTTGACCCGACAAATGCCAATCCAAGATAAACCGCAAAAACCCGCATGCGCCAGCCCACGCCTGATAAAACACTGCCAACCGAAACAACTTCATAGGTAATCAGATGTCAAATGTTTTTCCCAGAAGCATGAAGGCCAGCTACCCCGTCGCCGTTCGTGGCGAGGGATGCTACATCATCGCAAGACGCCAGAGCTATCACGGCAACACGCTTGGCGCCTTGGCTGCTGGTGGTAACGCTTGGCGACATCAGATGTATGATGCGATCCTTGTCGAGAGCAGTCACATTGCTCCCTGCTATGCCTATCGCGAAATGCGAGAAGGTGAAAGTGAGGCTGAATTTGCCGTTCGCACCTGAGGAGGCACGCCACAAACGCTTCAAGGCGGCGGCGTTCGATGCGGGGCAAATCTGCTATCCAATGGGCGGTACCATAGATGGGCGCCGCGGCGATCATGTGCTGATTGCGCCACCTTTTATCATCTCCGACGACCAGATCGGCGAGCTATGCGACAAGCTAGCGGCAGCAGCAGTGCGCGCGCTAACCTAAACAAAAGCCCCCTAACCGAGCGATCCAAGAGCCGTTTATTGTTGATCCACTGGTCTGCTATCGAACTTTATGTGGTGGTTACCAGAAGGTTTTTTGTGATGGTGTTGTTAGTCAAACTTGAACACCTGTAAAAGGCACCTCAAGTCAAACATCATGCGGCAAAGGATTTGAACCCCCGACACGCAGATTATGATAAGATAAAGCCAAACCAGCCCGATTACTGAACCGTATATTCGGCCAGTTTTTCCATATCAAGATCCATCGCAAGCCCTGCACCATCTGGTACTTTCAGACTGCCCGAACTGATATCAAGGCGGGTTTGCGAAACCGTATCTTTCACCTTTAGCGGACCAACACATTCAAGGCCGGTTAGAATATTGCTTGATGATGCGCCAACCATGATTTCGGCCATCGTGCTCATATCCAGACCAAAACCATGCCCCATGACAACTTTCAAACCCGCGGCTTCAGCCGTTGCCATCATCCGGACGGCAGGCATAATACCACCTGCCTGCGCAATGCCAAATTTCACAAGATCGGCACAATCTGCCTCGATTACCTTTAACAGGCTGGCATGATCGCTAATCGATTCATCGGCCATAACACTGATCCCACCAACACGCCTAATTTTAGCCAAACCAGTAAGATCATCACGCGGCACTGGTTGCTCAAAAAGCTGCATATCGCAATCTTTGATCGCATCACACAGCCGTATCGCATCTTGAACACTATATTGTTCATTCGCATCCATGCGCAGATTTACCGTCTTGCCAACAGCAGCGCGAACCGCTTGAACGCGTTGAATATCAGCATCAACATCACCACCAATTTTGATTTTCAGCGATTGAAATCCAGCCTTGGCCCACCGCGCCGCATCAAGCGCGGCCTCATCGGCTGGCAGCTCGCCAATCCAGCCATTAAACGCTACATGGTCTGACACAACACCACCAAGAAAATCACAAAGCGAGATCCCCAACCGGCGGCAAGTCAGTTCAATGGCGGCCATTTCAATGGCGGCGCGGGCTCCAATTTGAATATCTTGCAAACTGCCCATTATGTCCAATAGGCGGTTGATATTTGTTGGCGACATGCCAAGAACCGCAGGGATGATTTTTTCGCGAACCGTTGCGGCAATATCTTCGGCTCGATAAGGAAATACCGCCCGCGTTGATGGATCAACACTGCTAATGCCAAATGATCCATCGGATGCGGTGATCTTGACAACAACGCCTTTGGTGACATTTTTTGACTTTCCACCGCTGGAAAAAACCGCAACCAATGGCATTGCCACAACGAATGTTTCAACAGTTTCTATGCGAACAGACTGCATTTTACCTTCCTTCTAAAACCGACTTATTGACACCAGTTCTGTCATTAACTAAGCCTTTGCAACATAAATTGGGCTGCTCCATGCCTGATGGCCATCTTCTTGTGTCACGCGAACATAGAGCCGCTGTTCGGTTCCAGCGGCAAGCGCAAAAGATTGCTCACCTGACAGCGACACGGAGTCCAATATGTCGGGAAGCCGTTCAATATGAAGCCGGATATCCATACCGCCGCAATCAACGGTGATGCCATTCTCATCAATATCAGCCACTGATGCTGATATGGATTCAAAATTCGTCTGAACATTGATCTGGCTTGCCAGCGCTGCATCATCCAGCCAGAAATCAACCGATGATGCACCACCAGTTGTCACTGTTTTCCAGGCCGCCTCAGTTGCCGAAATCTGTTTGGGCTGACGATTTGGATTCCAGAAATTGATCGCGTTGATACGATCAATTTTTCCACCGGTAATATTTGCCAAAACATCCCATTTCACCAAGCGGCCACGCCCACGATAATGCTGGCCAGCACAAGTAACGCGTAACCGGCTTAGCGCGGCTTGATCATGCCAAGCGCGGATGGTTTGCACCAGGTCCAGCCCATTGAAAATATCGACACGTTCAATCGGTGCTGTACCGATAATGTCAAAGGCAAGATCAAGATGATCAAGGTCAGTGCTAACGATATCGCCAATTTGCAGGGTTTGATCGCCCAAGCGTGCGGTCACATCCATATAGATCCGCGCCCCTGTCGTTGCATAATGCCGCCGGTTACGAAACGCGTCAAAAAACGTGTCGCGGTCTAGTTGCGGCAAAAGATGGCAGGTCAGACCGCCAAAAGAGCCAAATTGACTATCCCCCGGATATTCTGCCCCGGGCCGCCCTTTATGTCCGTCGCTTGACCCAACAATGCCAACCCGATAGCCGCACTCGAACGCATCGCGCAAAATCCATTCAAAGGTACCCCATGATGAATGCACCTCAACCGATGGTTCCAATTTTGCATCATGCGCATATTTGATATCGGCATAACGCCCGCCAACATGCGCCACAACAATCGCATCTTCGCTTTGCAATTTTTCGATCAGATCGGGTGTCGATAAAACATCATTTTCAGGGAATGTGCGGTCGTTTATCAAGGCGCGGCTTGACCGATAAATCGGGCGGCCTTCGTCTCGAAACCAAACATTATGATCACCGCCAAGGCCGGTGTTTCCCGACCATTCATAACCTGGCAATGTCAAAAAGCGGTTATCTTCATTATATTCGGCTGTTAGCTCGTTTAAGTGCTGCCAAAACACATCGGTGATCTGGAAATCATTTCCCTGATGGCCAGCAATATCGAGAAAGGCCTTGTTACGGGCAAAGTCAAAATATTCGCGCGCCGTTCCAACGCCGATTGTCTCGCCAGATTGCGCATGCATATCGCTCCAGAAATGCACCGCACCGGCTTGGCGGATCACTAACGGGTTTGCCGTTGCGATCAACCGGTCATTTTCATCCAGAACGGTAAGGTGCAACACACCTAAACTTTCCACCGAAAGCCCTTCAATCACAACGCCGAAATCACCCGCCTTTAGATCAATAGTTTCAGCAAGGCCAGTAACTGGCAAATTGGTTTTCAGTTTTATCTTTCCAGTTAACCGATTTGATGGATTGCCCCAGCGGTCATCGCCTTTGATTGACAATCGAAATGCCTGACCCGGCCGCCGCAATGTTGGCAGAACCGCCTTCCAATTCGCCGGGTCACCCGGCACCATTGAAATGGTTGGGTTTGCCGCGCTTGGCAGCGCAATGAAATCTTGGGTCGCGAACGGATCAACCGTGATCTGAAAGGTAAAGGCTGACTCACAAAATGTTTGCAGTAACCAGCCAGGTGACCCTTTGGATTGATCGCCAAAATTAATCAAGATCTGGTCGCCCTCGCGCAAAAAGCGCAAACAGCGAATATAAAGGCTTTTGTTCCAGGGGCGGATATTTCGGCGCGCCTCCCATGACACTTCAAGAACGGCACCATTGGAGGCCTCAACCGTCGTATATCCGGGCGCTGTGGGGTCGCTAAACTGGATTGCCGAACCATCAAAATGCCCCCGAAATCCAATCCGAAGCCCTCCTTGATCATCGATACCAAATTTGCCAGCGGTGTAAATCAATTTAAAACTTTGAAATGTGCCAATTTCGAACTGGCCCGACGGCGTTAGTGTGGCTTCGCCCATTAAATCTTGACGATAATCATTGTAGGGCATATCCGGGTCTCCTTCAGTTAGGCAAATAAAATTTACAAATTGTGGCAAGGCTGTTTGATTGAGGATAAGGATATAATGCAGATAAATAGATTGTATGAAAAAGGAAAATAGCCACAATAAAAAAGAAAACTTCATCCCTTCCAATTATTGCCTACCCTTTAAATATTTACTGCCCGCCAACTATTTATAGATCATCATGCCCGTTGATTTTTTTGCATTCCTAACCGCACGCGCCGCTGTCAGCCTTGTCACGGCAATGCTAACAATTGCGATTGGCTGGCATCTGTATCAAAATAGCGGCGACCCATTTGATCTGGCGCTTGTTGGGCTGATGCAGATCATTCCGATTTTTCTGTTTTTCTTTATGACGGGCTGGGCAACTGACAGCTTGCCGCGAAAAGCCCTATTGATTATCTGCACCATTACCGAAGCGGTTATTTTGATTGGCATCACCATGGCCATGCTTGTCGATGATTTGAATTTGACGGTCATTTTTGCGCTGTTATTTGCGCATGGCGGGGTCAAAGCCTTCTACACGCCAGCCCAGCAAGCCATCATTCCCAATATCGTTCCACCTGCCATGTTGTCGCGGGCGATCGCGCTTAATTCCACCATTGGCAAGGTGTCTGCCACGGCGGGGCCGTTGCTGGCGGGTATTCTGATTACGATGATTGATGTTTATACTTATCTTGTTGCCGCTGGCCTGATGGGGATCAGCACAATTGCCTATCTCTTTTTACCGAAACTAACCCGGCTAAAGCCTGTTGGCCGAAGCCTTGATATGGTTCTTGGGGGCGTTGCCTATGTTCGGTCAAATTCGATTGTTCTTGGGGCGATCGCGCTTGATCTGTTTATTGTTCTTATGGGGTCGGTTGTAACCTTGCTGCCGGTCTATGCGGCTGATATTTTGAATGTTGGGCCAGAATCACTTGGCGTGTTGCGCGGGATGCCTGCGCTTGGCGGGGTTGTTGTTGGGCTTGGGCTTGCTGCCTTGCCACCGATGCGGCGGTCGGGACTTTGCCTTTTCGCCGCGCTGCTGGTGTTTGCAGCGTCAATTCTGGTTTTTGCGGTTTCGACCATTTTCTGGGTCAGCCTTGTGGCCTTGTTTGTCTATGGCGCAGCCGATATGGTAAGCGTTAATATACGCATGACCCTCATTCAATTGGCCACACCCGATCATCTTCGCGGCAGAGTCAGCGCGGTAAATGCCATTTTCATTTCATCATCGAATGAGATGGGTGATGTTCGGGCTGGCAGCGCAGCCGCACTTCTTGGCCCTGTTACAACTGTTTTTATTGGCGGGCTGGCGGCATTGGGCGTGGCAATTGGGGGATGGTATGTTTTTCCAAAACTACGCCATCTAGATCGACTAGCCGACCTATGCCCCCCAAACGAGCCCAAACTCAAAGGAGATAAAAATGACCGATAATAATCCTTATACCCCACCAGCGGTTTGGACATGGCAAGCCGAGAATGGTGGCACATTTGCCAATATCAACCGGCCAATCGCAGGCGCAACACATGACAAGCCACTTTCTGTTGGCAAACATCCGCTTCAGCTTTATTCGCTAGCCACTCCAAATGGCGTAAAAGTAACCGTGATGCTTGAAGAGTTATTGGCGAAAAACATCACTGATGCCGAATATGATGCATGGCTGATCAAGATTCGTGATGGCCATCAATTTGGTAGTGGCTTTGTCGAGATTAACCCAAATTCCAAAATTCCAGCCTTGATGGATCATTCGGTATCGCCGCCATTGCGCGTGTTTGAATCGGGTAATATTTTGCTCTATCTGGCGGATAAATTCGCAACATTGATTCCCAAAGACCCTGCCGGTCGAACCGAATGTTTATCATGGCTTTTCTGGCAGATGGGAAGCGCGCCTTATCTTGGTGGCGGCTTTGGCCATTTCTATGCCTATGCGCCAGAAAAATTGCCCTATCCAATTGACCGGTTTACAATGGAAACTAAACGCCAGCTTGATGTTCTTGATCGTCAACTTGCCGAACATAGCTATGTCAGTAGCGACGAATACAGCATTGCAGATATTGCGATTTGGTCTTGGTATGGGCAATTGGTTCTTGGCCGCCTTTATAATGCAGCTGAATTTTTGGATGTTCAAACCTACAGCCATGTCATGCGCTGGGCCAAAGCGATCGACTCGCGTCCAGCGGTCAAACGTGGTCGCATGGTCAATCGTGTATCTGGCGCGCCAGAAATCCAGCTTCATGAACGCCATGACGCCAGCGATTTTGACAATAAGACACAAGATAAAATTGCCTAGGCAAACACCCTGTTTTGCAATGGCTAAACAACCCCAAATTGAATTTTACCAAAGGACATGGCAGCATGAATTGGACAGCACGGCGTCGACGGTTTCGGCAGATCTTGGCAGGCAATGACTGCGTCACACCAGCAACGGTTTTTAATCCTTTATCGGCGCGTATGGTTGAAGAACTTGGCGGCCAGGTTGGCATGCTTGCCGGATCAGTGGCGGCAATGTCGATCCTTGGCGCACCCGATAAAATGCTGATTACTGCGTCAGAATTTGCCGATATGGCCTTGCGGATTTGCCGGGCTGGTGATCTGGCGGTCATTGCCGATGCTGATCATGGCTATGGCAATGCAATGAATGTACAGCGCACAATCCGCGAACTTGACCATTCTGGCCTTGCCGCAATCACCATTGAAGATACTGATCTGCCCCAGCCTTTTGGATCTAAGGCAACACGGCTCTTGAATATTGATGAAGCTGTTGGCAAAATGCGGGCGGCTATGTCAGGGCGTGTTGATGCCGATTTGGTTATTTTGGCGCGTACCAGTGCTGCCACCATTACCGGCCGTGACGATTGCATCGCCCGGATCAAGGCTTATGAAAAAACCGGTGTTGACGGCATTACGTTGATCGGTGCCAGATCCCTTGAAGATTTGACCGCGCTTTGTGCCACAACCGATCTTCCCATCATGCTTGGCGGCATTGGATCAATTGCGCCAAAAGCCGATGATCTGGCAAAAATGGGCGCGCGCATATGTCTTCGGGGGCATCAACCCTATCTGGCATCACTTGCCGCGACCTATAGCGCAATCCAGCAAGTGCTTGGACAGGCAAATCCTGATGATGCACCACCAGTGATCGATTCAGCCATTTTGCGGCAATTAACGCGTGAAGACGGTTATGATGAAGATGCTAATCAATTTTTGAAATAGGTCACAATCGGCATTTGAAACAATCCACAGCTTTGGCAATAACTTTGGGCAACCCCCCTTTACCATTGGTCAAAATTTGACAAGGTTATAAAAACTGCCCTAATTGACGTAGATAAATCGGGTAATCGGCATTGCCGCAAATAGTCACAACAGCATGACACAGGAGATGATGATTTGAGCGCCCCTTATTGGACACCATCAGGCGGCCTGCCGCCGCAATCTCAATTATTGTCAGATCGCGCTGTTTTCACCACAGGATATGCGATAATCCCAAAAGGCGTTTTATCGGACATCGTAACAAGCTATCTGCCGTTCTGGAACAAGACCAGATTGTGGGTTCTGGCGCGCCCCATGACTGGCTTTTCTGAGACCTTTTCACATTATCTGATGGAAATTGAATCAGGTGGTGGCAGCGATCGGCCTGATGATAATGTCGACGCGCAATCGGTCCTTTTTGTGACAAGCGGTTCAATGACCGTAACCATTGACGGTACAGCGCACCCCTTAACGATTGGAAGCTATGTCTATCTGCCAGCAGGATGTGATTGGACGATCATCAATAATGGCCGCCAGACAGCTAGCTTTCACTGGATTCGCAAACGTTATAACGCGGTTAGCGGCATTGACCAGCCTGATGCTTTTGTGACAAGCGATGGCGCTATTGACCCAGTCGCCATGCCCGATACTGATGGGCGCTGGGCAACTACAAGATTTGTTGATCCGACCGATTTACGCCATGACATGCATGTGAATATCGTGACCTTTCAACCGGGCGGCACGATCCCTTTTGCCGAAACGCATGTGATGGAACATGGGCTTTTCGTTCTAAGTGGAAAGGCTGTTTATCATTTAAATCAAGATTGGGTCGAGGTCGAGGCCGGTGACTATATGTGGCTTCGCGCTTTTTGCCCGCAGGCCTGCTATGCTGGAGGGCCTGAACCGTTCCGCTATTTGCTCTATAAAGATGTAAACCGGCATATGCCTCTTAATATTTAGCCCCTAAGAACATAATCGCGCTTCACGGACATATGCGAATGGCAATATCGCCTTATTTTTTGTTAAATAACTTTGCAATAAGACCAAATGTCCAAGTTCGAAACCATAACCAAGACCAATAATCCAGACTGCGGAGTCAAAGAAAGTATTTGGCATCGTTCATCATTGGCTTTGCCATTGCGCCCTTCTCCGCCAAAATGGATTTACTTACCAGCGCTGCATCATAGCGAGAAGGAGAATCAGACTCATGACCAATCGTGATAATTGGGAATTTGTTCACCACAGCGAAGAGAGCGCCACATGGACGCCCGGCCTTCGCAAGATCTTTGACTATCGTGACCTTGGCATCAAGGATGGCACAAATGGAGATTTTGTTGCGCATGTGATTCGTCGCAACCAAACTGAAAGTGGAGATGGCATTCAGTCATGGCATGTTCACGACTGCAACTTCCAGCTTGTTTATGTGTTGAATGGCTGGGCCATATTTGAATATGAAGGCAAAGGAGAGCGCACCATCCGAAAAGGTGATACAGTGTTACAAGTACCTATGATCAAACATCGTGAAATTGCCTGCTCGGATGATTTTGAAGTTCTGGAAATCGTATCGCCTGCAGATTTTGCCACCCGGCTTGTTGAACCACCTGCCTGATCAACGCCAGCAAAAAGGCAAAATGCGATCATAATTTGAGTTTCCCAGATTTATATTTTCTCAAGCCTAAATTTGGCGCATTTTTTGGTTTACGGATATGAAGGCACTAGCAAAAATCTAACAAAATTTTTGATGAAAACCGAAAATGGGGCTGGCATCACTCGGCTTTGATCGGGTTGGCAAGAATGCCAATGCCTTCAATCTCGATTTCGACAAGATCACCATCTTTCATCCACAATGGCGGCTTGCGGGCATGACCAACTCCTGACGGGGTTCCCATGACAACAAGATCACCCGGTTCAAGCGTTAATGCCTTGGTAATATAGACAAGGGTTTCAATAACCGGAAAAATCATCATATCCGTTGTGCTTGATTGCACAGTTTGACCATTTAACCGGCATTCGATTTTTAGACCTGCTGCCGCTTTTGGCAATTCGTCTGGCGTAACCATGATGGGGCCAAACGGGCCGGTCTTGTCAAAATTCTTGCCCATCGTCCATTGAATCGTGTGCCGCTGAAATTCACGAACCGACCCATCATTAAAACAGCTATAGCCAGCAATGGCGTCAAGCGCGTTATCCTCGGTCAGATTTTTGCATTTCTTTCCAATGATCACTGCCAATTCGGCTTCATAATCAAGCGTTTCAGAGACGGCGGGTGCAATGATTGGCTGATTAGCCGCTACAAGCGAGGTGGCGCTGCGCATAAAAATTGCCGGAAAGGGCTGTTTGTCAAATGGCCCTTCGGCAACATGATCCATGTAATTCAACCCAAGACACAAAATTTTGCCCGGCTTTGCGACTGGCAGTCCGATGGTGATATCCCCGATCTGATGATGAGTCTCATCGCCAGCCTTGGCCATAAGCGCGACAAGCTGATCAAGCTGACCTGCCTTTATCACCGCGTCAAGATCGCGTGGCGCAGCAGGGTCAATGCGCGACAAATCAACAACACCCCGATCAGTGATTACGCCAATATGTGATCCATCCACCTGTTCAAATGCAACTAGCCGCATTTTGCTGCCCCTTTATGAAAATCAATCGTTGAATTTAGATTTTTATCTGCGGCTCATGCAAACTACCTAGCTGCCAATTTTCATCGGTGCCGTCATGCCCCGCAAACAGGCGATCACGCTTAAAGCGGTAATCTTGCCGGTTCCCGGATTGTTCTCAGATTGCACATTTTGAATCTGCAACGTGAATTTTGCACTATCGGCATCGACTTCAATCGAATGTGTATTGCGGTCAAGATGCGGGTCGGCCCAAACTTCAAGCTCAGTTGCGTCGGCGCCAATACCGGCAAGCCCCAAAGCCGCCGCAACATTGACATTGGCTGGAAAAGCCTTGGCCCCCTCGCGGGCGCTGCCTTTGAAAACCTGAATGGCACCGTTCAGCCGATCAAGGCTGATATTATTGTTGATGATATGCGGCGCATCTTTTAGCGCGTTTGGCGGTTTGCGGGTAATCATGCGCACCGAATGGATGTTGCCCTCAGCCGCGGCACGAACCGCATCAAGCCCCAGCAATGCGCCGGTTGCAAGAACAAGCTGACCACCATTTTCGCGTGCCATGTCTTCGATGTCTTCATTCGCAAGAATGCCAGCACCGCTTACCGTCACCAAAATGCGCCCCCGCGAAAAAGCCTCAATAGCAATATCGCGAAACACCGATTTTGGCGCACAATCCACAATCACGTCACAGCAAGCTGCCACCTCGTCAATTGACATGAATTCAACTGGTGATGAAAGGCCGGCAATGCTGGCAAGTGCCTTATCACGCCGGCCTGACGCAATTGCCACCAGCGACATGCCATTAATTCCCTCATCAAGCGCCTTCGCGACAACATTGCCGATGGTTCCAAGGCCAATAATTCCTACAGATAGCATATTTTTCCTACAGCGTTTGGCGGAGCATTTAGTGATCAAAAACAGGGTTGTTCAATAAATTTATATTGACTCGGTGCGGTGAACCTTTGCAACCTTAATTGATTAAAAAGCACTTAACGCGGCGCCTATTTTTATTGACATGTTGTCGCTTAAACCAAGCAAGAAGGAGTAATCTTACTATGCTGAATTCAAGACTTTCAATTTTTGGAGCCGTGGCAGCCGGCGTCATGCTGGCGTCATCCGTTGCCCAGGCTGGATCTCATTCTGTTCCAAAGCTTCCTTGTGAAACAGCTCAATTGATCGTGCCTTGGAAGCCCGGTGGCGGCACGCAGGTTCTGTATGCGCTAGTTGAAAAAACCATTAGCGAAATGGACACACCTTATAATCTGAAGGTGGTAACCGTTCCCGGCCAGGGCGGTAACAAAGGCGCCAAGCAAGCAGCCAAAGCCAAACCTGATGGTTGTACCTTATTTGCGATCCACCAATCAGCCATTACCAGTTTTCTGAATGGAAGAATTGATTTTCATTATAACGGCTTCGACGCAGTTGCAAACGTGACTATCACACCTGATATCGTTGGCGCCGCTGCCGATGCTCCATTTAATTCAATTGAGGAAATGGTTTCATATGCTAAGGCAAACCCAGGGCAGGTCACAGCAGGGGCAACATTTGGTTCAACATCTCACTTCATTTGGTTGCTTTTGCAAAAAGCAACCGGAGTAAAACTAAAGCTCGTCCCATATGATGGCACTGCTGAGCGAATGAATGCGTTGCTTTCCGGTGCTATTACACTGGGGGCTGTCAACGTTGCCTCTGGAAAAAAACATTTGGAAGCCGGGACAATTAAGGCTCTAGCAATTGCTAATGATAATCGTGACCCTCAGCTGCCAAATACGCCAACCCTGAAAGAGCGTGGCATTGATATGAGCTTTGCCCTTGAGCGCGGTGTTGTAGCTCCAAAAGGAACACCAAAAGAGATCATCGATATGTGGGCTGGTATTATCAAGCAAGCTGTTGATAACCCAAGCTTACAAAAGGCTATGGCAGCAAAGGGGACCGGACTACGTTACCAAGGCCCCGAGGAGTTCACCGCCTACTCCCGAGACTTATACAAAGCATATGAAGCTGTTGCCATTGAGATTGGTATGTATAAAAAATAATTTGGTCACCTGCTGCGGCAAGTGAGTTGTTTGACTAAAATTTTTAGCTGGCGGCCAAGTGCTGCCAGCTTATCTTCTTAATAAGATTATCCAGCAGCGCGGTCTTAATATGTCACTAAATCGGGATAGCTTAGTAGCATTGTGCCTCATTATGTTGAGTGGCGGGCTTATGCTTGCCAGCTTTGAAATTCGCGAGCCTGACTACGGCGTTTTGTCACCGGCAGCTTGGCCTCGGCTTATCATCATCATTCTTGGCGTATTGAGCGTGATTTACCTATTGCAATCTATCCGGATGCCAAAAGAGGCTAAAGATGCTGCACCGCGAAAGTCCATTGGCGAATTTATTTTATATTGGCGAAATGTGATCGCTGTTTTCTCAATTTTTGCTCTTTATCTAATTGTACTTCCCTATCTGGGCATGCTGATTGGCAATATTTTATTCAGCTTTATCCTGCTAACTGTTCTGGGTGGCTGGCGTGCAATTTTAATGCATTTGTTGGTTGCACTGGGAGCTTCCGGAGGCATGTGGCTTTTATTCACCTACGTGTTGGAAGTGTTTCTGCCACGCGGGTCTTTGACAGGGTTGTAAACTTCAAATGGATATTTTTCTTGAAGCGCTTTTGAATATTATTGATCCAGTAACTTTGATTTACATGGTCGTTGGTGTTGGCGCGGGTTTAATGGCCGGCTCTATACCAGGCTTTACCATTGCAATGGCGATCGTCCTGACGCTGCCTTTCACTTTTTCGATGCCACCCGCCCAAGGGCTAGCCACAATGATTTCCGTTTTAGTTGGCGGTCTTTCTGGTGGCCTTATGTCAGGCATCTTAACTGGTATACCCGGAACACCGTCCTCAGTAGCAACAACATTTGATGGCTTCCCAATGGCTCGAGCAGGTGAGCCCGGTCTCGCACTTGGCATAGGTGTCTGGTCTTCCTTTTGCGGAGGCATAATATCAGCAATTCTGTTGGTGTTGTTTGCACCTCAACTTGCGATGGTAGGTCTAGAGTTCCAGCCTTGGGATTTTTTCATGCTCGTGATGTTTGCCCTGACAGTGACGGCGTCACTTGCTGGCGAGCACCTAGTCAAGGGGCTAATTGCCGGTGCCGCTGGCTTGTTAATTCGCACAGTGGGTGAAGATGACGCGGTTGGTGTTGGCCGTTTTGATTTTGGTTCTGATTATTTGTTGACCGGTTTTGACTTTATTGCCGTGCTAATTGGCCTGTTTGCCTTTTCCCAGTTGCTATCTGATTTGCGTAACCCTGTTACTGCGCGCAATGCCCTAAGCGACCGAAAACAAGTTAAGGTAAAGATTGAACATCGCCGCGCAATCGGTATCTTGCTGAAAAACTGGGTGGTTGTAATTCGTTCAGCATTGATTGGAATGTTCACTGGAATTTTACCCGGTGCTGGCGGTTCGATTGCAAATATCCTTTCCTATGATCAAGCCAAAAAAGCCGCAAAAGATGACTCCAAATTTGGCAAGGGAGACCCTCGAGGTATCATCGCACCTGAAGCGTCAAATAATGCAGTCGAAGGTGGCGCCTTAACGCCTCTAATGGCTCTCGGTATTCCGGGTGATATCACAGCCGCAATCATGCTTGGGGCTTTGCTCATGCATGATATTGTGCCCGGACCAACTTTCATAAAAGACGAGCCAGTACTCGCATACTCGATTTACATAGCGTTTTTCCTGGCAAGCTTCATCATGATTGGAATGCAGTCAGGTGTTCTACGTGTTTTTGTTCTTGTAACACGGATCAAAACTTACGTGCTGGCAACTGTTATCTTAACCTTTGCGACGATCGGTGTCTTTGCTCTTCATAATTCAATTGAAGATATCTGGACATTGTTTTTCTTTGGTATTTTGGGATTCGTGATGCGCCAATTCGGCTTCCCATTGGCACCAATGATCCTCGGTGTTGTTCTTGGTAATATTGCCGAATTGAATTTAGCCAGGGCCTTGGCAATTGATGCCGACCCCATGTTATTCTTTGTTCGGCCTTGGTCGTTATTCTTTGCTATTGTTGCGGTATTTTCGATGATTTTCCCGATTTATCAGAAGCATCGCAATACGGGCTCATTACTTGAACGACTCTTCTCGCCTCTAGTGCTATTTAGCCTATCACTGCCGCTATTCATGATGGGTGGTCTTCTGCGGACTGCTTTAGCAGTGGCGGCAATCGCGATTAGCAGCACTATCCTCTGGCGTCGGTTTGGCAGTCAATCCAAAGCCTAAACGACGAACATTGATAGAATAGAAGGTGGTGCCGGCGTGACCAAACATGCCGGCATGATAACCGGCTACCACCGGACTACTACCCAAGGCACGTCAATATAGATTTCCTAAAGGCGGCTAGTTGGAAATGAATAGCTGCCCTGATGCTAGCTTGCGCGCAGTACGCACCAATCCAGCCGATTTCAAGTCAAGCCCATTGTCGGTAATGTCATAATCGACAACCACATCAATCGTTCCGGACGGATGCTCAATGGTAACAGTTGCAGGGCCGGCGCTTGGCCGCGTTAACAACCCGTCGGCAATACTGCCTGGGGTAATGGCGCAGGAGGCCAGACATTGCGCCCCGGTTACTGCCATTGTCGGATGTGCCTGCCATGGCATGAAATAACGCGCGTTAATTGTGCCACCCGCCTTTGCCGGAGCAAACACCGCAAATTTTGGAGTGACAGATTTGCGCACATCTCCCATGCCCATCGCCAAACCAGCGGCAAGCCGAACCGTTTCCATCTTTGCCATGAAACCTTTGTTCGCTTCGAGTTCTTGAACAGACTCATATCCGGAAAGACCAAATGCATCGGCGCGCGCGGTAACCGTTGGCATTGCCACATCCATACAGGTCACTTCGATATTGTCAAATTGATCGCGAAGATTACCCGTTGGCAGCAATTTACCAGTAGCCGCACCAACAACATCCATAAATTGAAGGTCAATCCGCGCGGCGGTTCCTGGCACGCCATCAATTTCGGTATCGCCATCATAGTGCACGACACCGCCCGGCGTTTGCACCCTTGCCACAACCAAAGCGCCTGTATTGACAAGCTTGATCCGCACTTCAGTAATTGGATCAGTGGCTGGCATAAGCCCCATTTCAATTGCCGCTGGGCCAACACCCGATAGAATATTGCCGCAGGTTGGTTTGAAATCGACAAGCTGTTCCAAAACCGAAACCTGGGCAAAGAAATAATCAATATCGGCGGCATCATCAGCAGATCGTGACAGCATCGCAACCTTGTTAGTCACCGCATTGCCACCCCCAATACCATCAATATTCAATGGATGACCCGTACCAACCGCCTGAAGCAGAATTTTAGCAATTGCATCACGGTCAGATGGCAAATCAGCTGCATTAAAATATGGGCCGCGCGACGTGCCGCCACGCATAAAAAGAAATGGAATTTCACGCTGAGCCATTTGAACGGTCCTTAACCGAATATATTTGTGGGATGCTGGCCGCCGATCCTGTTGCAAGACAATACCAAACAAGAACAGGTCAGCAAAGTTATCATGCTGAATGAGAACGCTAGTGCAGAATCTCCACGCTGACAACTGTCACTATATATACAAGGTAAAATTTCTGTATAGACTGACAGATAGCGGTTTAATCTGGGCGCCGCCACCGGTCATCTTTCTAAGGGATAAAATGCGATGCGTAACAGCGGTATTGGGTTTATTGGCCTCGGCCAAATGGGACTTGGCATGGCCAATAATCTGGCAAAAATCGCTACGCCATTTTATGCCTATGACGCGATGCCAGCCGCCACTGACCGGCTGAACGGCGATGATATCATCATTGCCAGCACAGTTGGCAATCTGGCGGCGAATTGTCATCTCATATTCCTATGCCTTCCGTCTGCAAAAGAGGTGAATGAGGTGATTTTCGGCGATGGTGGTATTGCTGAATTGGCACAAGGCGATCTTGCCATTATCGACACCTCAACAATTGACCGCCTTGAGGCCATTGCCATCCATGATCAATTGGCAAGTCGCGGCATTACCTATGCTGATTGCCCGATTTCCGGCCTTCCCTTTCGCGCCACAGATGGCACATTGACCCTGATGTTTGGCGGCAGCAAATCCTTATTTGATCTTGCTAAGCCACAGCTTGATGCCATGGGCGAATTTATCGTCTATTGCGGCGAAAGCGGCGCTGGCCAGATGATGAAAGCGGTCAATAACATCATCTATGATATCAATATTGTCGCGCTATGCGAGGTATTGCCACTGGCCGTAGCTGGCGGCCTTTCAACCGAGGCCTTGACCCAAGTTGTGACAACCGCAAGCGCCCGCAGCTTTGCTGGTGATCATTTTGTACCACGCATGTTGGCGCGCCAGTTTGACAATGATTTTCCAATGGAAGACGCCTATAAGGATATTTTGAATGTCCAGCACATTGCGATTGAAAAACGCGCAATGACCCCGTTGGTGAATGCAATGACAAGCAGCTATCAAAATGCCATCGCCGCTGGCTATGGCCGCGAGCCAAAAAGCGCCATTATCAAGATTTATGAAAAGGCGCTTGGCACCGAATTTAGCGATTGATAAACCGGTAGACATTCGTTGTGATAATTTAAGCATAACGGTTGATCCAGCGTTTTTTTCATAGTAGATGTAAAAAATCACATAGCTAGGAACGTAAATGCCAATCTATTCAGAATCTTTCGCCGCTGCCTTTGGCCTGTTGGCCAGCTCGGATCGTGATCTGATGGAAATTCTGGCGCTTTCCATCAATGTCAGCTTGGCGTCATTGGTTTTGTCTTGCGTGATCGGTCTTCCCATTGGCGCATTTCTGGCCATGCGTCATTTCCCGATGCGCGATTTTCTGGTTGGTGTTTTCAATGCCCTGATGGGATTGCCACCGGTTGTTGTGGGGCTGTTGGTTTATTTGCATTTGTCGAGATCAGGGCCATTTGGCTGGCTCGGGCTGCTATATACGCCGCAGGCCATGGTGATTGCACAGATGATTTTGATCACACCGATTATCATCGCGCTATCCTGTCAGGTTCTTGAGGATCTACACGAAGATTACAAAGATTTTTTCGATAGTCTAGTGGTGCCAAAACGAACCGCACTTTTGGCCTATATCATTGATGCGCGCTATTCGCTTATGACGGTTATTCTAGCCGGATTTGGCCGCGCCATTTCCGAAGTTGGCGCGGTGATTATCGTTGGCGGCAATATTGATCATCTCACCCGCGTGATGACAACGGCGATTGCGCTTGAAACCTCAAAAGGCGAGCTAGCGCTGGCATTGGCGCTTGGCTTTATTCTATTGGCGATTTCGCTTGCGGTAAATTTTCTGGTGCAATGGTTAAAAGCATCGGCAAGGCGGCGTGCCTATGTCTAATCAAACCGCAATGGCACAGCGTGGGCTGATGCCAATAACCATTCAGAATATCACCCTGACACTGAATGAGCGTATGTTGATTGATGATCTGTCCTGTATCATCAAATCGGACGGCATTAGCGTCATTATGGGGCCTAATGGCGCTGGAAAAAGCCTTTTCATGCGCTGCCTTCACGGGCTGGCAAAGCCTGATATGGGGCAAATCCTCTATGCCGATACGCCACTTGATTCTTTGATTAGGCAACAGCAATCATTGGTCTTTCAAACACCAACCATCTTACGCCGGACGGTTTTGGCAAATCTACTGTTTGTGGCGCGCCAACGCGGCATTGATGATCCGAAAATATCAATGGATTATCTGGCGCAATTACAGCTTGATCATCTGGCTCAGCATCCGGCACGGCTTCTATCTGGCGGCGAAAAACAACGACTTGCCTTGGCGCGGGCATTGATCATCAATCCGGCAATCCTGTTTCTGGACGAAGCAACCTCCAATCTGGATCCGGCATCGATTGAAACGATTGAAACCAATCTGCAATCAGTTAGCAAACAAGGCATGAAACTTATCCTTGTGACGCATGATGTCGGACAGGCCAAGCGGCTTGCCGATGATGTTCTGTTTTTACATCACGGCAAATTGGCCGAACACAGCCCCGCCAAATCTTTCTTTCAAAAACCAAAATCAGCCGCAGCCAGAGCATACCTAGCTGGCAAGCTGGTTTTATAACCGCCCGATAGACGGCATCTGCCAAAGGAGCCTTTATGAAATTTGCGGTTTTGTTTGCTGTTAGCGCCGCCTGCCTTGCCACCACCGCAATGGCCGATAGTAGGATTCTTGTTCAATCAACAACATCGACAAAAAACGCCGGTCTTTATGATTATATTCTGCCAATGGTCAAAATCGATACCGGCATTACGGTGAATGTGGTTGCGGTTGGAACCGGTGCGGCGATCAAGAATGCGATGAATTGTGATGGCGATGTCCTTTTGGTGCATAGCCGGAAACGCGAAGACCAGTTCGTTGCCGCAGGCTATGCCAAGCAGCGTTATGATGTCATGTATAATGATTTTGTGGTGATTGGCCCGGCAGGTGATCCGGCAGGCATTGCTGGCGGCAAGGATGTAACTACCGCGATGGTAAAAATCGCCAATTCGAAATCAAAATTTGCGTCACGCGGGGATGATTCAGGAACGCATAGCAAGGAAAAATCCTTATGGGCAATGGCAAAGGTTGATCAGGCGGCAAGTTCGGGTGATTGGTACCGCGAAACCGGCTCGGGAATGGGGACGACCTTGAACGCCGCCGTTGGAATGGGCGCCTATGCTTTAAGTGATCGCGCCTCATGGGGCGCACATGCGAATAAGGCAGATTTCAAAATCATGGTCGAGGGCGATCAACGCCTTTTCAATCCCTATGGTGTTATGCTTGTTGATTCGCAAAAATGCCCAAATGTCAGATCAAAGGAAGGTCAGATATTTATCGATTGGCTGATTTCAGCAAAGGGACAAGCTGCCATTGCCAGTTTCAAATTAGATGGCAAACAGCTGTTTTTTCCAAACGCAGAATAGATTTCCGATTACGGCACAAGAAGAATCTTGCCAATATGATCGCTTGATTCCATCAAACGATGCGCTGCGGCTGCCTCAGCAAATGGGAAGGTTGCATATGTTTCTGGTGTAATGGTCTGGTCTTTAAATTTTGGCCAAACATACGTCTCCAACGATCGGCAGATTGCAGATTTTTCAGCTATAGACCGTGGCCGCAAGCGCGCGCCTGTCACGGTAAGATGTTTGCTATGGATCTGGCCAAAATCGATTTCGGCGATTTTACCACCGCGAAGATTGATGATCATCAGCCGCCCGCCATGGGCAAGAAGCTTGACCTCCTTTGGCAAATAATCACCGCCAATAATATCAATGATAACATCAACACCGCGACCGTCGGTCAGGTTACGCGCCACGTCTAGAAAATCGTCAGTTTTATAATTAATCGCAGCGTCAGCGCCAAATCGGCGAATTGCCGCACATTTGATTTCGTTTCGTGCAGTGGCAAAAACCGTGGCACCAAAAGCCTTTGCAATCTTGATCGCAGCAAAACCAATACCGCTTGTGCCACCCTGAACCAACACGGTTTCACCAGCTTGCAACTGGCAGCGATCCATCATATTCGTCCATACTGTGCAGAAAACTTCGGGCAAGCCAGCCGCATTAATGACCGACACCCCGTCAGGAATGGCCATACATTGGCCTTCTGGCGCAATCGCATATTCGGCATAGCCACCACCAATCAATAGCGCACAAACCCTATCGCCCGGCCGAAAGCGTTCACATGCCTCGCCAACAGCAACAATTTCGCCTGAAACCTCAAGCCCCATAATATCGGGGGCGCCGGACGGCACGGGATATTTGCCCTCGCGTTCGCGCAAATCCGCACCATTGACGCCGGCAGCATGCACTTTGATCAACAGGTCACGCCCCGTTGCAATAGGCACTGGGACATTGATGATTTCCAGCGCGTCCGGCCCACCAGGGGTATGAACGCCAACGGTGCGCATTGTTTTTGGGGATTGTTGCATTGCATTTGTCCTTGGAATGATCTGCCAAGATCAGACCTTGAGAAAAAAATTTGCTTAGAAAACATTAATCACAAGACATTGCCTCTTGCTATTATAATTTCACCGTATTTGACATAAATTTGGCAGAAAATATCAGAATATTATTGACAGAAAAGGCCAAACTGACCACAAATTTTAGGCTAATGTTTTTATAAGTGTTTCTATCTAAAATTTAAAAAACCTATTGGAGGAAAAAAATGGGATTTAGTAAATCGGCTGTGCTTAGTGTTGCAGCAGCATTCAGCCTTGCATCAGGTGCAGCGTTAGCTGCTTACCCTGAGAAGCCAGTAAAGATCTTAGTTGGATTTTCTGCTGGTGGCGGCACTGACACAACTTCGCGTGGTTTTGCGTCATACATGCATGAAGCCGAGAGCATGGCTGGACAGCCTGCCTATATCGTTAACTTGCCAGGTGCATCAGGTCAGAAAGCTGCCAAAATGGTCCTTGGTGAAAAGGCCGACGGACATACTCTTTACATGATCAACATCGGTACCTTTATTGTTGGTGAGCTGGCAAAAGGCAAAGACAAGCCATACAGCGTAAAGGATGATTGGGTTAACCTTGGTTGCATGTCACAGCTTGTGACCTCACTGCAGGTACACTCATCACACCCTGCCAAAAATATAGCCGAGTTTGTTGCCGCTGCAAAAGCGTCCGGCAAAACGCATACTTGGGGCACATCTGGTGCCACAACCATGCACTCGGGCATTGGTCATCTTTTCTTTGATACTTACGGCATTCCACACAAGAAGGTCCCATTCAAAGGCGGATCAAAAGCACGTGCTGCTCTGGTATCACAGTCAGTTGAGTCAGTTTTTGGCGGTAATAACACCATTGCTGGCTTTGAGGACACCATCCGTCCATTGGCAACTGCCGGTGCTGATCGCGATCCAACAATGAAAGACCTAGCTACCTTCAAGGAGCAAGGCATGAACGGCGCTGACTTTACCGGCCTGTTCTGCTTGTTCGCGCCAAAAGGCGTTTCAGACGAAGTCAAAACAAAAGTTGGCTCAGCGATTAAACACATCGCTGGTATCAAAGGCTTCAAAAAGTTCATGAAGAAGAACAATCTAGGTGCTTTTTATGTTGACGCAGACGCAGCTGTAAAAGCTCAAAACGTAATGTACAAGACCATGGGTCCTGTTGTGGAAAAAATCCTCAGCAGCCAGTAAGAACTGGTCAATTACAACTATAGGGGCAAGCTATGCTTTTGGCTTGCCCCTTTTATTTTATTTTTAGTTTGCATATCTAAAGCATTAATCCTGAAGACTGAGGTGACCATGACAAACGACAATTACAAAGTTAAATTGGAGTATGGGGTCAGCGCGGTGGTTGTGCTGACAGGCCTATTTTTTGTCTATCAAGCGTCCACTATTGGCGTTTCAAAAGAAGCTGTTGGGCCGCGCACAATGCCAATGGCGCTGGCTGTAAGCTTAGTTCTGGGCGGCCTGTGGCTTGCCCTTAGAGCGTTCCGCGGGAAAGTCGGCCCATTGAGGGAGGGTTATGGCTTTCTTGAGAGCAACCTGAAGAGAATATCGCTAGTCGTCGGCTGTGGTGCGGTATTTGTAATCATGATGGTCATGTTTGGCTATTTTGTTGCAATTATCGTAACCTACGTGACATCACTTTATGCCTTTGGCGTCAGAGACAGACTGAAAATGATATGTGGTGGAATTATCATGGCGATTGTAATGCAATGGCTTTTCATGGGCATTATGAGACTGAATGACCCAAGAGGGGTGCTTTTGGACCTTCGCCCCTACACTAATTTGATTAGCGGGGATTAATTTTTAATGTTTTTCGAAGATATATTTGGTGGCTTTGTGACGCTTTTCAGCGACCCCTATGCCATTTGGTTTGTTTTTCTGGCCGCCTTTGTTGGCATTGTCTTTGGCGCTTTGCCAGGGCTGACAGCTGCTGCTGCCATTGCAATGATGCTTCCAATCCTGATCGCCTATAATGATGAAATTGGTGGTTTGGCTGGCCTTGCCTTTCTTTATGTGATTGGCAAATCGGGACGATATGGTGGGTCTATTGCCGCCATTCTATTCAACACACCCGGAACTGCGGCATCGGCGGCCACAATGCAAGATGGCTATCCGATGACTCAATCTGGGCGTGCAGGAAAAGCACTTAAAACAGCAACAGTCGCATCAGCCTTTGGCGATTATTTTGGTGAATTCGTGCTGATTTTTGGCGCCGTGTCCATTGCCGCCTTTACCAAGAAGTTTGGCCCACCCGAAAATTTTGCGATTTATCTGATGGCCTTTTTTGTTGTTGGCTCCGTTGTTGGCGACAGCATCATCAAAGGAATCGTATCAACACTTTTCGGCGCGGCAATTGCCCTGATTGGCGAAGACACAATTACCGGCCAGTTTAAAATGACAATGGGAATTGATGAGTTGGAATCAGGTATGGCGCTTGTTCCGCTTTTGATTGGTGTGTTTGTTATTTCAGAGGTCATTATTCAGGCCGAAAAAGCTGCAAAAGTTAAGATGATCGATTTGGACAAGAGCAAACTAGATGATCCAAATGCTCATTACTTCACCTGGCCAGAGTTCAAGCGCTGTTTTCCGCTTATGTTCAGATCATCAATCTATGGATCTTTAATCGGCATGATGCCAGGCTTGGGGTCATCGGTTGCCTGTTTTGTCGCCTATGGCGAGGAAAAGCGGAGAGCAAAAAACAAAAATGAATGGGGAACCGGTGTTGTTGAGGGTATTGCAGCACCAGAATCGGCAAATAATGCTGTTTCGGGACCATCCATGATTCCCCTTCTAACTTTGGGAATTCCCGGTTCGACAATCGCTGCAGTTCTGATTGGCATGTTCCTAGTTAATGGATTGCAGGTTGGTCCACAAATTTTTGCAACTGAGCCTCCTTTATTTGTCGCTGGCCAAATGATGAGTCCACGTGAATTTATTTTTGGTGTGTTTGCTGCCGGTCTTGTTGGCATTGGCGCTTATGCCATCATCGGCTATTTCGCTGCGCCATTGATTGGTAGGGCGATTGCGGTTTTGCCAACACAATATCTGTATCCAGTGATTTTCATGATCTCACTCGCTGCGAGCTATTCTTCTCGCGCTTCGATCTGGGACGTTGGCTTTGCCATTTTATTTGGTGTTATTGGCTATGGTATGCGACGTACCAATTTCTCAGCCGCTGCGTTCATCATCGCATTTGTATTAACCTCCAGCATGGAGGAAGCCTTCAGACAATCGATGATTATCTCAGATGTCGGCATCATGGTGTTCTTTAATTTTGAATATCAGAACAAATTCTCCTATGCGCCAATCTTTCTAATCATTGGTGCAATTGTCGTAGGCTTTAGAGCCTATTCTACAATGATGAAAAACAAGAGAGCCTAAGCCTGCTGGCTGCATTCGCGGCAACTCAAACGGCTTAAAGCCCAACGATCAAAGAGCCATCATTGCAATATTGCAATGATGGCTCTTTTGCATTTCAGTCCGCTTTCCCAAGGCGCCCCACCAACCTTTCCATCGGTTAATTTGGCTTGATTAGGCGAGTGACAGATTGCAAGAATTTTGGTTCACTTAATTAGATTTAAAGACAAATTCAAAAGGTAGACAATCACCATGACAACAACAACTGTTGAGGAAATGGCCGCTGCTTTCAAACAGATGGGAACCCCGTTTATCGTTGGCCATCCAGGTGGCGAGTCAGTTGAATTGATGGAAGCTGCCAAAGCACAAGGCATGCGCTTTATTCTTATGAAACAAGAAGTGGCTGGCGCGATGCTGGCAGCAACATGGGGCGAGATTACCGGCAGTCCGGGGGTGTGTTTATCAACCCGTGGCCCCGGTGCCACAAATATGGTAAATGGTATTGCTCATGCCTTTTTGGATCGTGCACCGCTGATTGCGATTACCGATCGCTATTCATCACCTGAACAGGAAATTGGAATTCGCCAACGGTTGGATCATCAGGCCATCATGCAGCCGATTGTGAAATGGTCAACTGCGATTGACGCGAAGGTCATCAAACAGCAATTACGCCGCGCCGTCCGCATCGCCACCGCCTATGCGCCCGGGCCGGTGCATTTTGATCTGCCGCAAAGCGAAACAAAAAAACTATCAGGCACATCGCAGAATCTGCCCAAATTAATGCCGAATTATTACCATCCCAAGCCCGATCCACGCGGAATCGAAAATGCCGTTGCCATGATCAAGGCGGCCGATCGGCCGGTGCTGCTTGTTGGGCTAGGCACCCTATGGGACAATGCCTGTCCGGCGATGATTGTGCTTGCCGAACATCTTGGTGCGCCAGTTCTGACCACATCAAAATGCAAAGGCGCCATGCCCGAAGATCACCTGCTACGCGCGGGCTGTATCATTGGCGGGTTGATTGAGCGTGATCTTGTTTCCAAAGCCGATTTGATCATCACCATTGGTCTTGACGCGGTTGAATTGCAACCCAAAGGTTGGCCTTATACAACAAAAGTTCTGTCCTTTGCCAATCATCCATCACTTGATGCACTGGTCGCTTGCAATGAAGAGGTGATTGGCGCGCTAGACCCGCTTTTAACAGCCATTGTGGAAAATGTACCGCAAGGATCTGGCTGGGGGCTTGAAGCGGCGAAAACATTCCGTGACCGAGTTCACACAGCCTTGGACACGCCTGCCGCCGGCTTGTCACCCCAACGCGTTGTTGAATGTGCGCGTGCGATCATGCCCCGTGACACGATTGCCACCTGTGATGCTGGCGCCAGCCGCCTATTGGTGGTGCAGAAATGGCAAAGCTATGGACCGCGTGAATTTCTAACCTCAAACGGCCTTGGGTCAATGGGATTTGCTATCCCAGGCGCTCTTGCCGCCCGTTTGGCGCATCGGGAAAAACCTGTTCTTGCCTTTACTGGCGATGGCGGCCTGTTAATGGCGGTTGCCGATATTCATACATCGGTTCGCGAAAATCTGCCCATCATCATTCTGGTGTTTGATGATGGCGAGGTTGGGCTTATCAGAACCAAACAAAGCATCAAAGGCATCGACCCTTATGGCGTGCATATTGGCGGCATTGATTGGGAACATCTGGCGCGCGGATTTGGTGCGAACGGCACCAATGTTGACAATGAAGCTGGGTTGATTGCCGCCCTAGAACAGGCGTTGAAAAGCAATGAAACCACGGTGATTGGCGTCAAGATTGATGCCAGCGGTTATGTTGATCAATTCAACGCCCTTCGCGAGCTATAAGGTTTTTACATCGATGGCATTGCGCCTTTAGCCAAGCCAGCGTGGGTCATTTGACCCCATTTTAGGTGTTGGCAAAGCCCAATGTGGCCGTGTTTCAGACAAGCTTAACACCGGTGCCAGATGTTTGATCCGGCCAAGATGGCTGTCGGATTCAATGCAAAGCGATTCAACATCACTAATCCCAAGATTCAAATTTTCTGGTAGCGCACTGACTTTGCCCTGATCGTAAATCATCATTCCCGTCTGACATAATGACACGCGGACATGATAGCTGCCACCTTCGCGCGCGCGCCGTGCCAACGCCAATAGCGTTCCATAAGCGCCAAGATAGCCAGTGATATAATCATTCGCCGCCGCGGGAAGTGTTTTCGGCTTGTAGCCTGCTGAAGATTGAACCCCTTCGGCGGCAATGCCTGTCATGATTTGTGCAATCTGTTCCCAACCGCCCCGATGGCTAAACGGTCCATCAGCGCCGTAACAATTGATTGAGACGTAAACAAGGCCGGGGCGAATATCTGCCAACGCCTCTGGCCCCAACCCCATTTGATTGATCTTATCTGGGCGATAGCCTTGGGAAAACACATCAGCAGTTTTAACCAAATCAAGAAGCGTCTGTTTTTCGCTTTCATCACGCAAATCCAGATAACAGCTTCGCTTGCCATGGCTTGTATCGGCAACATAAGACCAAACCTGTGGCAAATGCGGTGCCGAAACCATAAGAACATCAGCCCCATGCTCGGCAAGGGTGCGGCCAGTGATTGGTCCGGCAAGGATGCGCGTCAGATCAAGCGCCCTTATCCCTGATAATGGACGATCACCTGCTGGCATTGGTTCGGGTTCGCTATCGCCAACCTTGATGATTTCAACAACCGGCTTTGCTGCTAAAATTTTGCCATGCGGCTCTTGCAGCCATTCTTCATTCGTGCGGATCATACCCCCGCAAACCCGTGCCTCGTCAATCGCATTTTCCAGTTCAAGCGCGTCCCATTTGGCAACAGCTTTGGCAATCGAGTCTATATTGGCATCGGCTTGCAACAGATCCAACATGCGGCGGCGCAGATGATCAAGCCCGAAATGTGGCAACAGCCAACGCCCATCTTTGGTCTGGAAAATACCAGTAAGGCCACGATTTGCCTCATGGCTTGCATCAGTGACATTTTCAAAAACACCATTGGGATTTTTTGCCTGAAAATAATTTTTACTTTTCAGGGCAGCGGTTGCCGCAACGGCATCAATGGCAATTGATTGCCTTCGACCCGTTTTCAATTCCCACAGATCATTGACCCCAACCCCAATGCATGCAATCGCCGCCGATGCTGTTGCTGCCAGTCGGAAATGTGTGTTCAAAACAGGATCCGATCCGGTGATGCTAACTTCGTCTTTTTCGGAAAGTGGCAAGCCGCGAATGGCCATTAATTTGTCAAATGCAGACATCAAAAACCCCTAAAATGCTAATCAAATGGTCATTTACCAGCTTACCAAAATGGGTTGGCTGGATTAACTATCGCATAATTTTGTTGCTGGTAAAGCAAGATAAACGGGCCAGTTACCGTCTATATTTTCTATTGTTTGCTCGCCTTACGCTTTATGCGACTATTATCGGCTGGAGCATTTTATGTTGAAAGACATTGGGGCGAGGTTTTACTTTTATGATATTTCAAATTTTACTTGCCATCACCATCCTTGCAAGCTCGGCCTGCGGTCTGATTATTGAAATTGTTGCTGGCAGGCTTTTAGCACCCGTTTTCGGGATGTCACTTTACACATGGACATCAATCATTGCCGTGGTTCTTGCCGGATTATCGGTTGGCCATTGGATTGGTGGTAATTTGACACGCGGCCATTTTGTCAAACGCGCCCAATTCATCAAAATTGGCTATGCGCTTTTCCTATCATCACTGACAAGCCTTCTTATATTGCTGCTTCTTGATTTCATCCCGCGTATTTTGCAAATGGCCAATCTAAGCGTGATCAACGCCATTCTGGTGTCGTCCTTTATTCTGTTTTTCTTGCCAAGCCTGTTTGTTGGCATTGTGTCACCCCTTGCCACAAAATTGGCGATTGATATTCATCCGCAAGGTGAATCGGGCGTGGTGATTGGCAGGATGTACGCTCTTGGGTCGGCTGGTGCTATTTTTGGGGCGCTTCTTGCTGGCTATTTTCTGATTTCAACACTTGGATCCCGAAATACCGTCATTTTGGTAGCGGTGATCTATTTTGCCCTTGGATCGGTCTTTTTCCTGATCGGCTATAAACAGAATGCAAAAGTGATGATCATCCCGCTTGCGATTGGGGTTTCGATGATGGCTGGTGCGCAAAAAATTGGCGCGCTGAAAAGCCAATGCGTCACCGAAAGCAATTATTTCTGTATCCAGATTCAGGATGTCGGCATGGCTGGAGCTGAAACCCGCCTGATTGCCCTTGATCATCTGGTGCATTCCATCAATGAAAAAGACCAGCCCGAACGGCTGCATTCGCCTTATGTCCATTTTGTTGATGAATATATCAGCCTTCGTTTTGGCGACCGGCCACCACAATCATTTTTCATTGGCGGCGGCGGGTTTTCGTTGCCACGAGCCTGGATTGCAAAATATCAGGGTAAAGCCGATATTACGATTGCCGAAATTGACCCACAAGTGACCGATATTGCCAAGGCCAAATTATGGTTTTCGCCCGATGGATCACAAACCAAAGTCATTCATGGCGATGCCCGATATGAATTGAATAAGCTGGCTGATGATGTGAAATTCGATCTTGTTTTTGGTGATGCGTTTCATGACATCTCGATCCCCGAGCATCTGGTCACACAAGAATTTAATGATCTTATTGCGCAGCGGCTGCATGATGATGGCGTTTATCTGGTGAATGTTATCGACAATGCCAAACGCCCGCTATTTTTGCTGTCATATGTCAAAACCTTGCAGCGTTCCTTTGACAAGGTTGAAGTCTGGTTCGAGCCTGATCCAAGGCAGCAAGGCATGCGAACAACCTTTATTGTCGTTGGCACAAACACCCCGCTTGAAGATGATTTCATCAATGCCGAAAATGGCTTTGAAAGAAGCTGGTGGCGTTGGCCAAATAGCAAGCTAGTATCGGCAAGCGCCAATCAGCAGTTGCCAATTTTAACCGATGACCGCGCGCCAGTTGACAGGCTGATGAGTGGTCTATTGCTTGGCAAGCTGCATTAAGCCCCCTATTCGTCCGATCTTGGAGGAAATTTATGTTTGTATCAGATGTGGTAAAACATCAATTGGCCCCTAAGGGCATTTTGCGTGCCGGCATTAATTTAAGCAATTTTCTGCTGGTATCCAGCACTGCCGCTGATGGCAGCCCGCAGGGGATTTCGCCCGATATTGCCAACCTTGTTGCCTCAACGCTTGGCCTGTCTTGCGAGCTGGTTTGCTTCGATCGACCAGGGAAACTGGCCGATGCCGTCAATCAGGATATCTGGGATATCGGCAATATCGCATTTGAGGCTGAGCGCGCCCAAACGCTGGATTTCAGTCACCCCTATGTCGTGATCGAAGCCAATTTTCTGGTACGCCATGATGATGATTTTTGGACCAATGATGATATTGATCGGGCTGCCGCAAAAATCGCCGTTTCCGAGCGAAGCGCTTATGATCTCTGGCTTACCGACCATTTCAGCCAAGCCCAGATTATTCGGGCGTCATCAATTCAGGCAGCGCATGATTTGTTTTTTGAAAAAAAGGTTGATGTTCTGGCAAGTCTGAAACCAAAGCTTCTTGAAGACATGGCCAATCATAGCGGCCTTCGGATCATCGACCCTCCTTTTACCGCAGTGAAGCAATCAATCGGCCTTGCCAAGGGCAAGGCCGATTCAATTGCCTTTCTTAATGCGCTGATTGCCCAATCAATCGAAAATGGCTGGATCGCGGCGCAGCTTGAATTACATGGCATGACTGGGAAATTAGGTATAGACCCTCATTAGACGCCAAGACTGACTGCACGAAACAGAAACCCGATCAAAAAAGGCTGTCATCATGAAATCAATTTTGATTACCGGATGCTCAAGCGGCATTGGCCTTGATTCCGCGCTTGCCTTTCGTGATGCCGGCTGGAAGGTTATCGCCAGCTGTCGCAAGCCAGCGGACTGCGCAATCATGCGCGACCATCATAAAATCCATAGCATTTGCATTGATTATGAAGATGAGGCGAGCATCATCAACGGCTTTGCTGATGCGCTTGAATTTATAGATGGGCATCTAGATGTCTTGTTCAACAATGGCGCTTATGGCATTCCGGCGCTTGTTGAAGATCTTCCAACGGATGCCTTGCGGGCAATTTTCGAGGCGAATTTCTTTGGCTGGCATACATTGTCACGGCTTGCCATCGCGCAGATGCGCAAACAAAAACACGGTCGCATTATTCAAAATTCATCGGTTCTTGGCTTTGCACCTTTGAAATTCAGGGGCGCCTATAATGCCACCAAATTTGCATTGGAGGGGCTAACCGACACGATGCGGTTAGAACTTCACGGAACAAATATTCATTTAATCCTTGTTGAACCCGGGCCTATCCGAACCCGGATCAGGGAAAATGCCTATATACAATTCAAACAATGGATCAATTGGAAGGGAACTGCCCGCGAATCTTGGTATGAAGAAATCGCCATACCGCGCTTATCAGCCATAAATCCGCCACCCGATACTTTTGAATTGATGCCGGCCGCTGTCACCAAGGCGGTGATGCATGCGGCCACGGCAAAACGGCCAAAACTGCGATACCGCGTCACCACTGCCACAACAATAATGATGATCCTTCGCCGGTTGCTAAGCTCGCGGGCCTATGATGCGCTGGCACGCCGGCTTTAGCGATTGCAAACACATAAATAGCTGGTGTGAGCCCCCGAAAGGGCTGGCGCTTATTCTTCGATTGGCATTTTGATTTGTACAAAATTACGAATGGCCATGCCGATTAAAATTACGCTTGTGCCATAGACGGCTTTTTCACCAAATGAAAATTGATCTGAAAACAATATCGTCAGGCTTGCCGCCACTGTCGCAATATAATTCAGCCCCAAAAACGCGGCGCGAAATTTCATTTTCATTTGAACCTCATGTTACCATCTAAAACCGCAACCATAATAAGCCACACATTATCAATAGCACATAAATCACAGGCCAAGGCAACGTCATTGCATTGGCAAAACGAACCACCATCCCCATAATGATATCGCCGAGATTGGCATGACCCAAATATGATAACCCGAATACTATGATCAGAATATGTTGATAATTTTGGCCGCCGCCAAAGCAATGAAACGAAGTGAATCCTTTTGTCAGAGATTATTGCACCAAAGCCGGTTAGTGGATCCGAATGGACTTATCTGCAACGCCAATTTTTCATTTATGAAAATCAGGGCTGCGATAAATGTATTCGCAAAACCACGCCGCCCTATCTGCCACCATTGCGCGGGGTGCATGTGAGTTATGATGCCAAAACATCCGATTATCTATGCGGCTTTTGTGTCCGATCACAGTTAGTGCCATGAATAGCGCTATTTCACGCTAGGTTGATTTTTTGGTCATCGGCGTTTCTCCGCTGCCTGCATTATCACTCTGATTTGATTGAAGCATGGACGCCATCAAGGCTATAATGGTTGGAAAGCATCATAATTTGTAAGCAGCATCCAAATCAATTCTGCCGGCAAACGCAAAGACAGATAGCATTTCAGGAGACGAATTTGAACGACATGGATGACCCGATTTGCCCGCTTTGTCTTCGGTCGATTCCTACCAATGTTGCGCAATCAAAACATCATTTGATTCCAAAGCTGAAAGGCGGAAAAACTGGTGAAACGGTTCTTTTGCACCATATTTGTCACAAAGAAATACACGCAAGTTTGACCGAAGCCGAATTGGCAAGAGATTATCATTCAATTGACGGGCTGCGGCAGCATCCAAGAATTGCCAAATTTATCAATTGGATTAAAAAACGTCCAGTCGATTTCAATTCGCGCGTTCCAAACAAACGCCGATAAGATTTGCCGCAAAGGGCAAAAAAATAGGGTTTTACCCAATCACGAATGATTGATGATGATTAATTACCAGCTTGATAAATAGGCCGTAATGACGATGTAGCTACTTGCCAGCAGTTGAACAAGAAACACCGCAACCGATATCAAGTGCAGCCGGCCAAACATTGTTTTTGCAGCGGCATCACCAGCAAGAAGCGCGTCGCGATATTTATTGATCTGCGGTGTTAGGATAAAAGCATTACCCAAAAACCCCAAGGCAACCAACACCGAAATAATGACATTTTGTGAATGACCATCAAACAGTGCGGCAAACGCGGCACAGCTTGAGGTTATAAATCCAAACATAAACATTCTTGGGAATAGTTTCCGAAGATAAGCACCAGCCGCTTTTTGCGATAGAACCTTGAAAACTGTCGGCGCAACAACGGCCGAAAACATAACCATGAATCCAATATTGGCGGCATGGATGAGAATAGAAAGCTGCAATTGATTAATCCTTATATCAGCAAGCTGTGATGGTAAATTTTAACAAAAACAAAACCTAAATGGCCATCAATCGAACACGGCAGAAACAGGCTAGCCAAATACCGGATTTAGGCTTTCAGGACTGTCAAGCCAATGCATCAACACGGCTGATGCAAACAATAATACGAACATTATCGAGATAACGATAATCACCTTACCAAGGCGGTTTTGCGGTAACGGGTCTATGGGCAAAATGATCTCCCTTGTTATCTCAATCGTTAATCATCACACATATTAGCGTCGCAATAATGACCCTGCCACAAAATCAGGCAGTCGCAAAATTCAACCGCTTAAGGCTTATAATTTCTGATCGCCGTACGAAGATCATCCAATTCGCTGCAACCAAGCCAGCAAATCTTATCCAACTTTTTCAGATTTTTTTTGGCGCTGGCCTTGTCACCAAGCATCAAAAACAATTCGCCTTGATATTCCAAGGCGCCCTTATGCTTTGTGTCGAGCACCAAGGCAGATTTATAATATTTCGCCGCTTCGTCCAGCTTGCCCGATTTGCGATGGGCAAACCCCAGTAAATTCTGGATATCGGCGTCTTTTTTAGCCGCAGCTTCAGCTTGTTTCAGACTCGCAATGGCTTGCCCGTAATTCTTATCCTTAATTAGAGCCAGCGCTTTGTTATAGGCTGCTGGCTTAGCCGCAGTCGGCGCATAATCATCACTGCCCGCGGCAAATGCTTGAGCACCAAGCAAACTCATTATCATGATTGCACCAATAATAAAAAATTTCCGAGCCATCATCATCGTACCTTTTGACTATTCTTGGTATTAAATAGGCATATGCCCGCCAATTTCAATTGGCTATCACGAAATAGCAAACACAATGGCGCGGTTGGAATCGCACAAGCCACGGCATAAAGGCGGCAGTTGACTTGGCATTAGCGGCACCTAAACTAAACAAACAGGAATACAGCGATAATCACCAAAGCAATGCCCGAAAGCTGGAAAAAATGCGGCTTGTCATCTTGATTGCCAGCCTGTTGATCTTGGCTGAACCAAGCAACAGCAATGCTTTAGACCAGCAGGGGTCAAGCTGCGATGACCTGGGCGCTTTGGCGGCCGATCCGTTACGCAAGTCTGAGCCGGTTAAATTTCAAGATATTCAGGCAAATCAATTGATCAGCGCCTGCCACGCCGCCATCGCATCCGCAACAAAATCACAAGACCAAGCGCGTTATTATTTGCAGCTTGGACGTGGCCAATTGCGCGATGGTGACTCGAAGGGCGCGATATCATCTTTTCATAAATCGGCGTCATTCGCCTATCCAGCAGGGTATTTTGCCCTTGGTGTGGCGTATCTTTTGGGCGATGACGTTGAAAAGGATGATGCAAAGGCAAAATATTATTTGCTGTTGGCGCTTGAGGGTAATGTAGTTTGGGCGGCCAAAGCCCTCAGCACGCTCCATGACAATAAGGCATCAGAATTTTATGATGTTAAACTTGGACAAAACTATCTCACCCTCTTCCAAGACGGCCGATTTTAAAAGCCGCGCAAGTAGTTTGATAAAAATTTGGATAAAGGCCACGACCATGACAACGAAAGTAGCGATTATCGGGTTAGGTATAATGGGGCAGCGGATGCTTACTCATATGCGGCTTCACCACGATTTTGAACCCGATTATTTATGGGATCCAAATAAGTCTGCTTGCCATCAGGCAATCATTTTAGACCCGCAATCAAAAGTTATGGATAGCGCAAGTGACGCCATCAGCAAGGCGGATCTGGTTTATCTTGCTTGCCCACCGGCGGTTCGCGAACCCTATGCGCTTGCAGCGGCGGCGGCGGGCAAAGCCCTGTTTCTGGAAAAACCGTTTGGCATCAATCTTGACGATAGCGCAAGGCTTATGGCCGGATTGCAAGCCTATAATGTTCCTATTGCGGTGAATTTCACGCAAGCATCAGGTGCCGCCTTGACCGATTTATTAGTAGCAAAAGAACGTGGCGAGATGGGTGCCTTGCTTGGAGTCGATGTTATCGTGACCTATCCCGCCTGGCCGCGCCAATGGCAAAAGGGGGCTGATTGGCTGCGGTTCCGTACCGAGGGCGGCATGACCCGCGAAGTGATTTCCCATTTTCTGTTTTTCACCGAGCGCGTTCTGGGGCCT